>JBDTXT010000040.1:0-11583 GCA_040006035.1 Pseudonocardiales bacterium
CGGGCCGGTAGGACGTGCCCAGCACGATGTGGGTGACCCCGGCCTCGCGGATTCGGCCGATGAGGTGCGCCAGGAACGGGACCCCGGCGGTGGGCAGCATCGGCTTGGGCGCCGACAGCGTCAGCGGTCGCAGTCGCGTGCCCATGCCGCCGACCAGGATCACCGCGTCCGTCGCGCCCACCGTCACCTCATCGTCCCTCGGTGCCGACATTACGGCGCACGGTGTTGGGCCACGGCGCCCGCCGCGACACGAGGGACTCTGCTGGCCAGGGCGGAGCGCAGCACCAGGCCGGTGCGCAACGCGAGCCGTACCGGCAACCAACGCCAGCCGGCGTAGCGCCGCGACAGGTAGCGCCAGGCACTGCGGTGGTGCTCGGCCGCCATCCGCGCCGGATCACGCGACGTCGCATGCCCGCCCGTGTGGCAGACGACCGCGGACGGGACGTAGACGTTGTGCCACCCGGCCGCGCCGAGGCGATCGCCCAGGTCGAGGTCCTCGAAGTACATGAAGTAGCCCGGGTCGAATCCCCCGACCTCGTCGAAGGCGTCGCGGCGCAGCAGCAGACATGACCCGGACAGCCAGCCCGCTGTGCGCTCGACGGGCGTCTGGTTCTCGACGCGGTAGGCCGCCGTCCACGGATTCGACGGCCACCACCAGCCGAACAGCGCGTGCCCGATGCCGCGGCCGAGGGAAGGGAGGTCGCGGGCCGACGGATAGATGTCGCCTTCCGGGGTGCGGATCAGCGGGCCGAAGGAGGCGCCCTTGGGCCAGCGCCGGGCTGCGGCCAGCAACTGGTCGAGCGAACCGGGCTCCCACTCGATGTCAGGGTTGGCCACCACGACGAATTCGGCTGTCGTCTCGCGTACGCCGGCATTCGCCGCTCGGCCGTAGCCGATGTTGGCGCCAGTCTCGACCAGGCGCACCTCGGCACGCTCGGCGGCCATCGCCTGCACCGAACCGTCTATCGAGCCGTTGTCTGCGAGCACCACGTCCACGTCGTGCTCGGTCGCCTTGGTGAGCGTGTCGAGGAAGTTGGTAAGCGACTCTCCGGGGGAGAACGTCACCGCCACCACCGCAGTCTTCTCGGTCATCGGGCGAACCTCTTCGTGCGAGCACTCATCGCGTCGGGGTTTCGTCCAGGGAACAGGGTCCGGTGCGTCCCCGAATCCCGTCGGCAAGGCCACGCAGCATGAACCGCACGTTATCGCGCCGGGGGCCGACCAGGACGCTGAAGATCAGGAACTTGGCCACAACGCGCGGCAGGTCCTGGACGATCCACACCCGCGGCGTGTGCCGGCGCCGATAGAGCGCTACCCGATTGCGCATGATGAAGTACAGCCGGACCGGGCCGTGGGTGACGACCTGGTGCAGCCCGCCGAGTACCGGGCGGCGCTCGTCGCCGAGGTGATGTTCCATCGTGGCCGCGCACACCCCGAACAGCGAGTAGCCGCGCGAGCGGGCCCGGAAGCTCCACTCCATGTCCACGTTGTCGATGAACAGGCCGTCGTCCATGCCACCGACGTCGTCGAGCACCGCGAGCGGGATCAACGCGCCCGAGCTGATAAGGAAGTCGCATTCGATCTCGGGCGTCGACGCGTCGCACCACAGCTTGCGGCTCATCGGGAACCCGACGCGGATGAACGGCGCGTCACGCAGCTCGCGCGAGTCGCGAAAGCGCGGCCCGAGCGCCCCCACCCGGTCGGTCAACGAGCGTCGCCGCCACGCGTCGAGCAGGGAATCGACCATGTCGGGGCTCGGGAGGCTGTCCTGGTCGAGGATCAGGACGTGGCTGCAGGCATGCTGGCGAGCCCACTCGATGCCGATGTTCTGGGCCTGGGCCAGGCCGACATTGCGCTCCTGCTGCAGCAGTACGGCGCCGGTGTCGACCAGCGCCGCGCGCAGGCCGGGCGAGGCGTTGTCGACGACCACCAGCGCCCGTACCTGGGGCCGCACGGCGGCCAGCGCGGCACGCAGCGCGGACCTGTCCGGGTGATAGGTGATGACCACGGCACAGACGGACTCCGCGGAGCCGTGGCCCGTGCGATTCACGCGAGTGTCGCGTGTCGGAAGTCGTTCGCCGAATGCGGTGATTTTGACGTGCGTCCGGCCAGGCGGAGGAGAAGCCTCATAGCCTTGTCCTATCGGCGACGACGACAACGCAGCCAGCGTGCGTCAGGGCGCCGCAGGCGGTGAACATACTTCCGACACGCGACACTACGTCTGCTCCTGAGCTGCGCCGGGTCTGGTCGCCGCAGCTTACCCAGTGGCCTCGGGATGGCCGGGCGGCATCAGGCCCAGCCGCTGACCAGGACGGTGTCGGCGCCGCCGCCGGTGTTGACGGCTCTGATCATGATCGCGTGCTTGGCCGTCGATGACGGCACGAGCGCGGAGAAGCCCACCGCGCTGTTGACCAGCCCGTAGGCACGCTGAACATCGGGCCGAGCAGCGGTGGCGTTGATCGTCCTTGCCAGCACGCCGTTGATATAGACCTGCACCGTGGTGCTGCCGCCATTGACGTCAGGATCGAACGTCCAGCCCGAGATCTGATAACCGCTCGTAACATGGTGCACCGCTTCAACCCGGCCGAGCGGGTTCTGCGGCACGCTGACCGGTCGGCAGCCAAGCGGCACGCTACCGTGGCCGTCCTGATCGACGCCGTGCACGCACACCTGGTGGGTGCCGGGCGTCAGCGTGATCGTGAGGTCATATCCGAACGTGTTGCCCGCGGTGAGGTACGTGCGCTGCACGTCGGGCCGGGCCAGAGTTGTGAGCATGATCGAGCGGGCGATGCCGTCGACCCGCACCTGGATTCGTCCCTGATTGGCCCCGTGACTGGGGTCGAACGACCAACCGGTGACCCGAACCGTGTGCAGGCCAGTGCGCGTCGCTGCGGCCAGCGATCCGAGTACGTCCGGCATCCACGCGGTGCGGCAGCCCAGGGCCCGCCTGCCCAGACCGTCGCGGTCGACCCCGTACAGGCAGGCCGTGTGCGGACCGGCGCCGACCCTGACCCGCACCGAGAAGCCGAGCGTGCTGGTCACCGTGCCATAGGCCCGCTGGACGTCGGCCCGCCTCGTCGTCGTGTACTGCCCCGGCCGGGAGACGCCGTCGACGGTGAGCACCAACTGGCCGGGCAGGTCGGTGTGGTCAGGGTCGAACGTCCATCCGCTCATCTGCATGATTCGCGGCGCCACCGGGGTGAACCCCTCGAATTGGCCGACCGGCCGCTGGTCGGCCTGGATGGAGAACCAAGTGGTGCCGACGCCCATCGCCGCCTGCAGGCCGAACCCGGTCGTCGCGATGTGCTGTGCCGTGCCCTGGGCGTCAAGGCCGTTGACGAAGCCGGCCGTCATCCGCCCGCCCCAGGTGCCGTGCCCGTCGCGTGCGGTGATCTGGATGGACGTTGCCTTGGCCAGCCCGTAGTGCCCCGCGATCGAAGCCACCGGCACCTGCTGGGTGTAGCTGAGGTAGGGGTCCCCCGAAGCCGCGTTGTCGTAGTTGTCGGCGCGAGCGATCAGGTAGGGCTGCCCGCCGTCGACCGTCCAGCCGCCGTTCGACGCGGAGAACTGGGCGAAGATCGTGCGACCGCCGTAGCGCAGCACCTGGTTCGCGTTGCCGCTCAGCGCGGCCAGGTCCTCCGTCCAGAGGACGGCGCCCGCGCGGTCATAGCGCGTCATCCCGCCATAAACCTGGCACTGTGTCGTGTCACAGATGTCCCACGACTGCCCGCCGTGGCTCTCGACCGCGTTACGGCCGTAGGAGCGTGCCGCGACGGCCTGGGCCTGCACGGCGGCCGCCGGCCAGGAACTGGGCATCTCCCGAGGGACGACGCCGGCCACGTAGCCGTCGAGCGAGACCCGGTTCACGGTGCTGACCCCACTGCCCACGCGCAGGGCGCGCAGCGCACCGCGGTAGGTGGCGCTCGATCCGTCGGCGAGGTAGAGGCGAACACCGCCCCCGCTCGGACGGTAGAACTCGGTGCCGTTGGCCAGCCCGGTTCGTACGGTCGACCATGTCGCGCCCACCAGTCGCTGCAGGGCCACGCCGGTACCAGAGGCGACGAGCCGGTACCGGCTGATGCCCGAGGTCGGCAGGACGGTGCTGATTGCGGTGACGCGCAGGTCCGAGGACGGGGCCACCACCGTGCTCGACCCGGTACCGGACACGAGAACGCGCACGGTCGAGGCGCCCAGGGTGACGAGCGAGGTCCCGGGGTAATAGAAGGCGAGGATGGCGGCGGTGGACAGCCCGGCGATGGCCGCGCCGCGGGCGCCGTACTGGCTCATGCCGTGGCCGTGGCCGTTGCCGCGCAGCGCAACAGTGACGGAATTGGCGGGCAGGCTGATCGCCTCGGCGTTCGCCGGCGCCGCGAGCCAGGAGCCGGTGGCCAGCACCGCGGTGCTCAGCAGCAGCGCGGCCGCGCCCATCGCGGCGATGGTGCGCTCGCGGCGCTGTGCTCTGGGATCCATAGCACGCACCTCCCGCTTCTTGGGGCACCACGCCGTACCGACTCTGGTGGAGCCTATGCACACCAGCCCCATAGAGCGAATTGGTCCCAATTTTCACATCGGTTCACGCTCACTTGATTCGGGGAGACGACGCCGACCGCCGCACTACGCCGCACTACGCCGCATGGGGCAACCGTGGTGTCGGATAGGCTGCCCCATCGTGCATCCGTCCGATCCGACGCCGCCCGAGCGCTCATCGCGCCGCCGACGCTCACTGTCCGGAATCGTGCGCATCACCGGCATTTTGATCGCCATTCTGGCCGTGGCGCTGTGCGTCAGGACGATCGCCGGGCAGTGGCCGAGCATCCGCACCGCGGTCACCCATGCCAACCCGGGCTGGCTCGTCGCAGCGCTGGCCTGCAGTGCGGCGTCGATGACCGGCCTCGGGCTGCTCTGGTGGCGTTGCCTGCACCTGTTCGGTTCTGCGGTCCGGCCGACCTCGGCCGTCGCGTGGTACTTCGGCGGCGAGTTGGGCAAGTATCTGCCCGGTGGCGTGTGGACCGTGCTCGGACGCGGTGAGCTCGCCCAGCGCGGCGGGGGCGTCAGCCGCAGCACCGGCTACGCCACCACCCTGATCTCGTACGGCACGATGTGCATCGGCGCGGCCAGCGTGTGTGGCGTGCTCGCGCCTTTCCTCTCTACCGATGGCGGCGGTCTCGGCTGGCCATGGGTCATGGTGTTGCTCGTGCCGCTCGGCGTCGTTGCGGTGCACCCGGCGGTGTTCGGCCGCCTGCTCGCCCTCGGTCGGCGCGCAACCCGCGGGCGCCTGGACCTCGCTGCGCCGAGCTGGTCGTCGATGTTGCGACTGATCGCGTGGTCGATCCCCACCTGGGTGCTGCTCGGCACCGCGGCGGTGGTCGTCACCGAGGCGCTCGGCTATCACCAACACCCAGCCCGCGTCGCGTTCGCCGCTATCGCCGCGTGGATCATCGGCTTTCTCGCGGTGCCGGTCCCGGCCGGTGCCGGTCTGCGCGAACTCGTCTTCGTCGCAGTCTGCGGCCTGCCCGCGGCGCCGGCCGTTGCCGTCGCGGCCATCGCGCGCGTGCTGTTCCTCGTCGTCGACGGTGTCGGAGCCGTCCTGGGCCTGTGGTACACACAACGGACGATTCCGAGAGCCGGCGCATCACCTGCTGCCCAGGGCGAGTCAACCTATCCGATCAGCACGACAGGAGGCGCCGATGAACAAGGGTGACGTTTTGCAGCGGGCGAAGACGGCGTACGCCGCCGGGGCGCGGAAGGCCGGGCAAGCACTGGCCAAAATGGGCCTGGTCGGCGACACGCCGCCCGAGCGGGACCGGCGGCTGCGGCACTGGGCCTACAGCCTCACCCGCGTGCACGACTCACTCGCGATTGCCGAACTCGATGTGCCGTGGTGGACCTACCGGGCCGTCGACGTCGTCGACGCCTGGCTCAGTGCGCGAGCGCGTCCGATCCGGGTGTTCGAGTACGGCTCCGGCGCCAGCACCCTTTGGCTGGCGCGCCGCGCCGACGAGGTGTACTCCGTCGAGCACCACCGCGGGTTCGGCGATTACATCGCGCCGATGCTGGCGGCACAGGGCAACATCGACTTTCGCATCGTCGAACCCGTCAAGACTACGCGGCCGGCCGTCCCCTCGGCCAAAGAGGGCCACAGCGGGCTCGACTTCACCGACTACGTCGGCGCCATCGAGGGCACCGAGGGGCTCTTTGACCTGGTGGTGATCGACGGCCGGGCCCGCGAGGCGTGCCTGCGTGCCGCTCTACCTCGCGTGGCCCCCGACGGCATCATCGTGTTCGACAACAGCCGCCGCGCGCGTTATGAAGCCGCGATCCGCGCCGCGTCAGTGCACGAGCGGCGGCTGCCCGGCCTCACGCCGACCCTGCCGTACCCCGAGCAGACCTCGGTGCTCACCCGCACCAGCTGAGACGGGATCGGCCACCTCGGCCGCAGGCTCGTCGGTGAAGTGGGCGGCCTCCCACAGCATCGCGGCGAACAGCAGCACGACGATCACGATCAGTGACGCCAGCGTGATCCCGTTCAACGCCGACCACGCCACCATCGTGTGCCAGGCGTCGGCCAGCAGCGACAACGACACCGGCTGCCGGCGCGGCAGCCAGTACGACGAGACGAGAGCAACAGCCAACATCAGCTGGGTTAGCCCGATCGCGATCGTGGCCACGAGCACCGCGCGACGCCCGGCCAGTACCCGCAGGCCGACGGCGAAGAGAATCAACAGCCCGACGACGGCCGGGTACAGATAACGGCCCTGCTGCCCGTTGGGCACCATCGCGGTACGCCAGGCAGCCCAGGCACCCTTGAGCAGGATGAGCGAGATGAGAGCCGGCAGCGACAGCACCAGCAGCACGTCGGACCCATGCAATTCGACATCTGAAGCACCGCCGAAACGCTTGCGGAAAGCGCGCAGGATGCCGACGAGTATCACCGCGCCCGCGACTATCGCCAGTCCGTTGCTCACCCAGGCGATAGTGAGCGGCACCGGACGTTCGGTGGTGTCGAGCCAGAACGTGTTGGTCATGTTCCGAATGAAGGTGACGACGAATTCCCGGCCGGAATCGCCGAAGGTGGTGATGCTGGGCCTGCGCGCAATGCGGTGCTGGTCGGCGAGGTCGCCGTTCACCTGCACGACGCCGTAGGCGATCTTGTTACGGACCCACCACCACCCGCCGAGAGCACCCGCCCCGACGAGGGCGATAGCAGCCGGGACGACAGCCCGACGCATACCGGTGCCGCTCCAGGAGCCACTTCGGCGCCACAGAATCAGGTAGGCGATCAGTACCCACGGAATGAACAACAGCGCCGTGCCCTTGGTCAGCAGCGCCGCGGTCGTCACCAGGGCGACGAAGATCGCCGTGCGCCGGCTGGAGTCGCCCCGCACGACATAGGCCAGCAGCACGGTGAGCAAGGCGGCCTCGAACAGCAGCATGTTGTCGTTGTTGATCGAGGAACCCAGATGTTGGACGTGCGGGATGAGCAACGCGCTGACGCCGGCCGTCGCGCTGACGATCCGGTTGCCGGTCATCCGCCGGGCAGCCGCCCAGGCAAACAGGGGCAACGGAATCACGAAGATGAGGTTGATCAGCTTGAGATAGCCGAGCACGACGTTGTAGGGGTGATTGCGCCAATTGGGAAACGTCTTCAGCGCCGCCGCCATGAATACGTAGTAGAGCGGCGGATGTTGCACCATCCAGTTGTTGTGCACGGTGGCTGTGTCGCCACCGACGTCGTTCCATGACGGCCAGTGCTTCGGCGCGTCGCCGGCATTCAGAGTGTCGCAGCGGCACCCCGCCGCCTTGACGACGCTGGCCTTGTCGCCGATCGCCTGATGCAGCGTGGCCGGCGCGGGCCAGGGCACGGCCGTCCCGCGGGCGACGGCGGCGATGAGGTCGACGTGCACCAATTCATCGGGAGACCGGTTCGGCGGCCAGGCGAATATCGACAGAACCAGGATCGCGCAGTTGAGCAGCACGGCAAGGCCGATGAGGCGAGGTGCGCCTCGCCAGAGGCTGCTCACCGCGAAGCGTTCCGGCGCGGCAGGCGGGCTCACCTCTGCACTGCTGGGCTCGGTCGTGTCGTCGGGTGCGACGCCGTTACGGTGCGCCACCCGACCTCCTGGTCCTCAGCCTTGGATCCTGCTCCTCGCGATGCGCGGGGGGCCTTGCGTTCCGACCAACCTTACCGGCCTCGTTTCCGGCCGAACTTTGCTCACTGACTTGGTGCGGCGGCGGCCCTGCGGAGAGTCAGTGCCGCAGCGGCGGCCAGCAACACGTCGGCCAGGATCAGGATTGCCCGCGAGGCCACGACGACGGCCAACGCCTGGCCGGAGTTCAGTGTGGAACTCAGGACCAGCGCGAGCACGGCGTCACGCACGCCGGCGCCGGCCGGGGCGGGCACGAACAGCACGCCCGCCGTGACCGCGAGCCCCGTGCCGCCGATGCACAGCAGCACCGTCGAGACACCACCGCCGTCGATCGCGAGCGCAAGGATCGCCACATGCATTCCGAGCACGACAAAGGCGAGCAGGGCCCAGGCCGAGGCGCGGGCGCTGTCGCGCAGGTGCAGGCGCAGCGCGAGCGGTGCGCGCCCCAGCAGGCCGAAGGCACGGTCGAGCAACCACGGCACGGCCCTGGGATGCAGCAGGCCCAGGAGAAAGGGCAATGCGGCGAGCAGCCACCAGTAGCCCTCGAGCGCGGGCGCGCCAGAGAGCGGGAGCAGCAGACACGCCAGGGTCAGGCAGGCAGCGCACGACAGGATGAGGGTGATCAGGTTCGCGGCCAGCATCGTGCGGCGAGAGGCACCGCGGGCCCGCCCCGCCTCCATCTGGATCAGCACCGGCCAGACGGATCCGGGCAGGTACTTGCCGAGTTGGCTGACGAAGAACACCCGCGCGCCGGCGGCCAGTGACATCTCCACGCCGAGCCCGTGCAGCACCACCAGCCAGGCGGGAAGGGTTAGCGCCACGCTCAGCATGCCGACGACCAGGCTCGCGAGCAGCGGCCAGCCGCCGATACTCTGCAGGGCGTCGGCGAAGGAATGACGCTGGCTGTAGATGGCCAAACAGGCAGCGCCAACGACGACGGTGACCACGAGGATGCCGAGCGCGGCACGGCGGCGATTGGTGCCCATAGGCTCGGGCGCGGTTACGGTTTCGCCGTCGTCGCGAGGCCCGTCAGAACTGGTCACGAGCCTGCATCGTATCGTGCACCGACATCCCCCAACCTGGAGCGCGCGTGCGAGTCCTCGGCTTCGGAACGTACAACCTGGCCACTCATCCCCGGCCCGGCGTGATTCTCGACGGGCTGCGCGCGTGCGGCGACGACGTGACCGAGATCAACGAGCCGTTGGGATTCAGCACGGGCGACCGGGTCGAGATGCTCGGCAAGCCCTGGCTGGCCTACCGGCTCGTCGGTCGCCTGCTGGCCAGATGGGCAAGCCTGATCCGCCGGTCACTGCCCGGCAGGCGACACGCGCATTTCGACGTCGTCATCGTCGGCTACCTGGGCCATTTCGACGTCACACTTGCCCGCCTGCTCTATCCGCGCAGCCGGATCGCTCTGGATCAGATGATCTTCGCGCTCGATACCGCCCGCGACCGAGGGACAACGCACGGTGCGAAGTTGCGCTTGCTCGGCACGCTGGACGCACTAGCTGTGCGCTGCGCGGACGTGGTCATCCTTGACACCGAAGAGCAGTTGACCCTGCTCGCCGAACGGACCCGGCACAAGGCAGTGGTCGTGCCGGTCGGCGCGTCGCAGGACTGGTTCGAGGCGGCCGAACATCGGGCCGCGGCGGCCGGGCCGGCGGCCCTGCGAGTCGTGTTCTTCGGCGTGTATACGCCGCTGCAGGGGGCCCTCGTCATCGGCGAGGCACTGGCGCGACTGGCCGATCGGGCCGACATTCTGGTCACCATGGTCGGCGGCGGCCAGGATTATGAGGCGACCCGCGCCGCGGCGGCGGCAAGTCCGCACGTCACCTGGGTGGAGTGGCTGGACCAGGCCGACCTGGTCAGCCTGGTCCAGAACCACGACGTCTGCCTAGGGATCTTCGGCGACTCCCCCAAGGCCCAGCGGGTCGTGCCGAACAAGGTCTATCAAGGCGCCGCGGCGGGTTGCGCCATCGTCACGTCGGACACTGCACCGCAGCGACGCATGCTCGGTGACGCGGCGCTGTATGTCACTCCCGGCGACCCGGGCGCCCTGGCCAGTGCGTTGACGGATTTGGCCGGTGATCAGGAGCGGACCCAGACTCTCAAGGCAGCCGCGCGATCTATCGCGACGGCTCGGTTCACCCCCGTTTCGGTGGCCGAGCCGCTGCGCGAGCGCCTGCTGAAGGACTGACCGGGCTAGCTGACAGTCCGGGATGCACTAGTGTCTCGTCTCGAGACACTAGGCTCTTACGGGCCAATCATCTGGCGGCCCAACAGCATTCGGGAGTTTTTGTGCACGACGGGATCACCCCCGCCGGATCGTCGACCCACCTCCCGCCGATCGCCATCCGCGCGTGGCTTCGCTATGACGTGGTCGCGCGAGCGATCGAGCGCCTGCAGCCACGAAGCGTCCTCGAGATCGGCTGTGGCCAGGGCGCGTTCGGAGCACGGATGGCCGGCAATCTCGACTACCTGGGGGTCGAACCGGACGCGTCCTCCTACGAGGTGGCGGCGGCACGCATCGAACCCCGCGGCGGCAAGGTGATCAACGGCAGCCACGAGACGGTCCCCCCGGACAGCACCTTCGACGCCGTGTGCGCATTCGAGGTGCTCGAGCACATCGACGACGACCGGGCCGCGCTCGCCGCATGGGTCCCGTTTGTTCGTCCTGGCGGTCATCTGATCATGTCGGTGCCGGCCTTCCAGGACCGGTTCGGACCGATGGACATTCACGCGGGGCACTTCCGGCGCTACTCACCCGACGAGTTGCGCAACCGCCTCACCGAGGCCGGCCTGGTGATCGACCAGCTGACCGTCTACGCCTGGCCGCTCGGCTATGCCCTCGAAGCCGTACGCAACCGGATCGACGCCAAGAAGCTGGCCCGGGCCAAGGCCAACGGCACCTCGATCGAGGAGCTGACGGCGGCCAGCGGTCGCACCTTCCAGCCCTCGAGGCCGATGGCCGGCTTTGCCGTCCAGGCCGCGACCTTGCCCTTCCGGTATCTGCAGCGCTTCCGCCAGAGCAGTGGGACGGGCCTCGTCGCGGTGGCCCGGCGTCCGACGGCCTGAGTCAACCGACGAGGCTACGCACCACGACGCTCGGCTCAGGCAGGTCTTCGCCCTTGCCGAAGCGCATCTTCTTCGTATGTTCCAGCGTGTCTTCGATGAGGATGCGGTTGGTACGGATCAGGTCCGAGATGATCCCGATGATCATGCTGAGGAAGGCCATGATCAAGAGGATCGCGCCGAGCAGCAGGGATTGCAGGTGCGAGCCGGGGTGATCGGACACGACCTGCAGGATGCTGAAGCGGACGAACGGGATCAGCCCGAGCGCGCCGAACAGCACCGCAAAGAAGGTGAAGATCACGTACGGCTTGTACATGATGTAGGCACGGATGATCGCGCCGGCTGACATGCGCACGTGCTGGAA
>JBDTXT010000041.1:0-11537 GCA_040006035.1 Pseudonocardiales bacterium
GGGACGACGAGCGTCACCCGCACGGTCTTGCCGCCGGTCTCGATCGGCTCGGCCTGCCACTGCTGCGCCACGGCGTCGACCAGGACCAAGCCTCGGCCGTGGGCATCCTGCGCGGTGGGCCGCACCAACGTGGGCCAGCCGGGGCCGTCGTCGGCTACGACGAGTTCGAGATGTCCGTGATGCAGTTCGACAGCGACCCTGACGGTGGCGGCGCCCGCCCGAACGGCGTTGGTGACAAGTTCGCTGACCACGAGTTCGGCGTCAGCGATGGCCTCGGTCTCGGCCAGCGGCGGCAGTAGCTGGAGGAGGGAGTTGCCGACGAACTGGCGTGCGGCGCTGGGCGTGCGCGCTTCGCTGTCGAAGCCACGTTCCGTCGCCCAGCACACGTCATTGCCTCTCTTTGGCCCTGGTGTCTGCGACATCTCCCTCACCCTGGAGCCGCAGAACGGCGCGATGACTAGCTCCTACCCAAAGTCGGTCGATGTGACACAGTGACGCCGTGGTGGACTTCGCGGTGAACCAACAGAGAACCGACACCGGACACACCGTCTTGGCTCTCGTCGGCGAGCTTGATCTGGCGGGCGCGGCCATCATGCGCACGGCCGGGCTCGCCGCTCTCGGCGATCCCAACTGCTCGACGCTCGTCCTCGACGTCACCGCGCTGACCTTCCTCGACTCGACCGGAATAGGCAGCTGGGTCGAACTGCGCAATCATGCCCACCAGAACGGCCAGCACCTGTCCCTGCGCGGCGCCTCGGACAATCTGTCCCGCATCCTCACGATCGCCGGGCTCACGTCACTGTTCGATCTCGAGCCGCCCGCGCGATGACCGAGAGATACGTCGAACGAGAGGTGAAACTGGACGCAGACGACGGGTTCGTGCTGCCCGAGCTGAGCGGCTTCGTGCCGGCGGGCGGGATTCTCGACACCGCACTGGTCCATCTCGACAGCACCTACTTCGACACGGCCGACCGTCATCTGCTCAATGCGCAGGTGACCCTGCGCAGCCGCGAGGGCGGACCGACCGATACCGGCTGGCAGCTCAAACTCCCGACCGGCGATGACCGGACAGAGGTGCGAGTGCCGCCCAGTGAGGGCAGTGGCGTCCCGAAGGAGCTGCGTGACCTGACGGCGGGATTGCGCCGCGGGCGCGGCCTGCGTCAGCTCGCCAGGATCCGCTCTGAACGCACCACCTATCGGCTGTCTGACGCGAGCGGCAACCTGCTGGTCGAGGTGGCCGATGACCGGGTACGCGCCACCACGTTCGGCGCCAGCACGCTGATCAGCGCCTGGCGCGAGGTCGAGGTAGAGGCGGGCAGCGCCGACGACGCCCTCATCGGCGCCATCGTGAAACGCCTGCGAGCCGCGGGCGCCCGCCCGTCCGATTCGCCGTCGAAGCTGTCGCGCGCCGTGGCTGAGCCGGCGGCCGGCGGGGGCGCGGCGCCCCCCGCCGACGACAGCACCGTGGGCGGCATCGTCATGGCGTACTTGCGGGAGCAACGGCAGGCCCTGCTCGACGGCGACCTCGAACTGCGGGGGGGCTTCGACGCCATCCACCCCACGCGAGTTGGTGGACGGCGCTTTCGCAGCACACTGCGCACCTACCGTGCGCTGTTCGACCAGCCGCGCGCGGCCGGTCTGGACACCGAACTGCGCTGGTATTCCGGCGTACTGGGCGCCGTGCGCGATATCGACGTGCTCCGTGCGCACTTGCGCAAGACCATCGCCGAACTGCCCGATCACCTTGTCCTCGGTCCGGTGGCACAGCGGGTCGAGCAGGACCTCGTCCGGGAGCGTGAGCAGCATCGCCGCACGCTGTTGCGGGTGCTCAACGGACGTCGCTACCTTGCCCTGCTGACCGCGCTCGACGACTGGGTGAGCGACCCACCGTTCACCGACGCCGCGCGTCGCCTCCCGAAGCAGGCCGCCAAGTGGGCCGATCATGCCCAGAAGAAGCTCGATCGGCGACTGCACGACGCAGCGGCCCATCCCGAGGACGCCGAGCAGGTGCACCGCGCCCGCAAGGCGGCCAAGCGCGCCCGCTACGCGATGGAGTTGGCCACCCCGGCGGTCGAGCCGAAGCTGGCCAAACAACGGATCAAGCAGACCCGGGCGATCCAGGACACGCTGGGCGAGTTCCAGGACAGTGTGGTGGCCGAAGCGGTGCTGCTGCGGATGGGTATCCGAGCCGGCACCACCCCGGGCGAGAACGGGTTCACCTACGGCCTGATCTACGCACTCGAGCAGCGGCGGGCCGACCAGTCACGAGCCGGAGTGCTGGCCAGGCTGCGCTGAGGGGACCCTGCCAAAACGCGCCACCCCCGATTGTTCAACTTGCGCTGTTGTACTAGCTGCGTGGGTAGTACAGGGTGGACATGATGTGACATCCACTCTGGAGGCGTAAATGCGAGGAATGAGATCGCTGGTGATCGCGGTAGGTGCCGTGACGGCAGTGGGCGCCCTGACGTCCGCTGCCAGTGCGTCACCCGACCGTCACGGTCACGGCGGCCCGACGCTGCTCGGGCACTACAAGCATCTCGTGGTCATCTACGAGGAGAACCACAGCTTCGACAACCTGTACGGCACCTGGGGCTCCGTCGGGGGTCAGCAGGTCAACGGACTCGCCTCCGCCGACCAGGTGCACACCACCCAGGTGGCCCAGAACGGCGATGCCTATGGCTGCCTGCTGCAGACCGACGTGAACCTCACTTCGCCTCCGCGCCCCACCACGTGCGTCGACTCGGCGCACGGCGTGGCGGCCAGCAACTTCACCAATGATCCGTTCACGATCGACGACTACATCGGCCCGACCGACAAGACCTGTCCCGCGCCCGGCGTTTTCGCGCCGGCCGGCGTGCTCAAGGACAGCCCGGGGGCGCTGCCCGGCGGCTGCACCCGCGACCTGGTGCACCGGTTCTACCAGGAGCAGTACCAGATCAACGGCGGCAAGCAGAACCGCTATGTCACGGGCAGCGATGCGGCCGGCCTGACCATGGGCCAGTACGACACCAAGAGCCTGCCGATCTATGACTATCTGCACGGCCGGCACGCACCCAACTACGTGATCGCCGACAACTTCTTCCAGTCGGCGTTCGGCGGGTCGTTCCTGAACCATCAGTTCCTCGTCGCGGCGCGCGCGCCGGTCGACACCGCGGCCGGCCCGGGCGGCGCTGACGCCGGACTGCATTCGGTCGTCGACGCCAACGGGTTCCCGAACTCGTCCTATCCGCTGTACCACCCGGCCACCGCGGTCACCGACGCGGCGCTGACCCAGGCCTGCGGCCCCGCCGCCAACCCGGCCGTCGCCTGCGGTGACTACGGCGTCAACACGATGCAGCCCTCGAACGCGCCATCCGGCGACCGCGGCGCCAAGCTGCCGCTCATCGACGACACGGTCTACCCGAACATCGGCGACGAGCTCAGCGCGAAGAACGTGCCGTGGAACTGGTACTCCGGTGGTTGGAACGATGCGGCCGCCGGGCACCCCGGTCCGCTGTTCCAGTTCCACCACCAGCCGCTCAACTACTGGGCGAACTACGCGCCGGGTCAGCCGGGCCGTACCCATCTCAAGGACGAGACGGACTTCACCGCCGCGGCCACGAATGGCACCCTGCCGACCGTAAGCTTCGTCAAGCCGTACGGTGCCGAAAACGAGCACCCCGGCTACGCCAGTGAGCCTGACGGCAGCGATCACCTGGTCGACCTGCTCAAGACGATCCTGTCCGGGCCGCAGGCCAAGGACACGCTCGTCGTGGTCACCTACGACGAGTTCGGCGGCCAGTGGGACCACGTTTCGCCGCCCGGCGCCGGCAGCCCGACGCCCGGCGTGCACGACCAGTGGGGTCCCGGTACCCGCATCCCGGCACTCATCGTGAGCAAGGACCTGAAGCGCTCCGGCGTCGATCACACCTCCTACGACACGACGTCGATCCTGGCCACCATCGAGCGCAGTCTGGGGCTGGCGCCGTTGAGCTCGCGCGACGCGGCCGTAGCGGATCTGCACAACGCGTTGCAGGTGGGCTCCAACCACTGAGTTCGGCTGAAGTACCTGATGGGGCGGCCGTCCGGCCGCCCCATCAGTGCGTTGCGGGCCGGGCGAGGTCTCAGGGCCGACTGGTCCGGTTGGTGGGGCTCAGGTGAGCAGCAGCGTCTTACCGAACACGGTGCGACCTTCGATGGCCGCGTGGGCATCGGCGGCCTTGGCCAGCGGGAAGCATTGACCGATCTGCGGCCTGATACGTCCGGCCGCGACCTCGGCCAGGGCTTGGGCGGTGCGCCGGCTGCGTTCGCCGTCGCCATGTTGGACGTCGCGGATCCCGCGCACGGTGACGCCGAGCCGCTCGGCCTGCGCCGCGTCGATCGGGGCGAACTGCCCGCTCGGCGTCCCGTGCGCGGAGAACCGACCTCCCGGGGCGATTGCTGCGAACGCAGCCTGGCCGACTCGGCCGCCGACGTTGTCGAGAATGACGTCAGCCCCGGCACCGTCGAGTGCGGCGCGGGCCTGCTCGACCCAATCCGGCTCGTCGGAGTCGATGACCGCGTCGGCGCCGAGTTCCCGGATGTGGGCGAGCTTGCGCGCATCGCGGGCGACGGCGACGACCCGTGCGCCGCGGGCGTTCGCGAGCTGCACCGACACGATGCCCAGGCCGCCGCTCGCGCCCACAACCAGCACCCTGTCCCCGGTCCGGATGTGGTTCCCCTCGAACAGCGCCAGTGCGGTGGCCCCGTCGGCCACCACGGCGGCCGCCTGCTCGAGCTCAACCCCGGCCGGCACCGAACACAGCGCCTCGGCGGCGACGGCAACCTGTTCGGCATACCCGCCTAACCCGCCGGTATGCGCCGCCACCTCGCAGCCCAGCCAGCTCGGGTCCACCCCGTCGCCGACGGCTCGCACCCGGCCTGCCACCCCGTTGCCGGGCACGTAGGGCGGCGTCATCGTGAAATGGTCGCCGCCACCACCACGGCGGATCATTGTCTCCACCCACAGCACGTCCGCGACGTCGACGTCGATGACCGCCTGGCCGGGCCCGGCGACCGGATCCGGCATCTCGCGCGGCACGAGGACCTCAGGACCGCCGAACTGCGTCACCACTGCCACCAGCATGTCTGTGCCCTTCACCAGTCCGACGAGTAGATATCGCGACTGTCCAACCTCAAGCGCACTTGAAGTCAACTGGCGTGAACCAGCTCCCACTATGGTCTGCAGCGTGACTGCCGTCGCGGGGCCAGAGACGCTTACCGGCCACATCATCGTTTGCGGGCTGCACAGCGTCGGCTTGCGCGTCATCGAGCAGTTGCACGCCGCGGGCGAACGGGTCGTGGTCGTCGACGACGATCCCGACCCAAGGCTGCTGCGTGTCATCGGCGAGTGGTCGGTGCCGCACCTCGCGGCCAGTGCCGAGCGCGAGGCAATCCTGATGCAAGCGGGACTCGACGGTGCGGCGGCCCTGGTCTGCGTAGATCCGAGCGACGTGCGCAACCTCGAGATCGCCCTGCTCGCCCGACGTCTACGTCCCGCGCTACGGGTGGTCGTGCAGTGCCGCAACCTTGCCGTCGGGCGCGCTGTAGCACGGGTGACCGGGCCCGGCAGCGTCCTGGACGTCGCCACGCTCACCGCGCCTGCCTTCGTCGATGCGTGTCTGTCCGGCCGGTCGCACACGCTCGAGGTGGCCGGCGAGCAGTTCCGGGTGCTGGAGCAGGCGGTCCCCAGCAGCGGCACGCTGCGCGAGCACTTCGGCGACCTGGCACCTATCGCCGTCGTTCCCGCGGACGGTTCGGCCGTGCAGATCTGCCCGGGACGGGACCTGGCCGTGCAGGCCGGCGCCCGTGTCGTCCTCGTCGGCACCCAGCGTGAGCTGGACGAGCGGCTGCCCGCGGCACAGCCCGAGCCGCACCGCGCGATGGGCGCCCGGCTCAATGCAGTGCACGTCGCCTGGCGCTACTTGGCCAGCTTCGCCCGCGAGACCGACCGCGGTCTTCGCACTGCGGTCGCCGCATTGGTCGGCCTCGGCGTGCTGTCCACCCTCGTGCTGTCACTCGCGTTTCGCGACTCCGCGGGGCACCACATCAGCCCGCTCAGCGCCCTGTACTTCACCAGCGAGACGGTCACGACCGTCGGTTACGGCGACTACTCCTTCGCCAGCTCCTCACCATGGATGCGCGTCTGGGCCATCGCGTTGCTGATCCTCGGCGCGACGCTGGTCACCATCGTCTACGCGCTGCTGACAAATCTGCTCGTCAGCAGGCGCATCGAGCAATCGCTGGGACGCCAACAGATCACCCGCATGCGTGGGCACATCATCCTCATCGGTCTCGGGTCGGTCGGCCTGCGCGTCCTCGAGATGCTCGTCAAGGACGGCGAGCAGGTCGTCGTCCTCGACCGGGACGAGAACAACCGCTATCTGGCCAACGCACGGGCGATGGATGTACCGGTGATCATCGCCGATTCGACGACCCCGGGTGCGTTGACCGCGGCCAACGTGCGCTCGGCCCGAGCCGTCGCGGTGCTGACCGACGCCGACCTGGCCAACATCGAAACCAGTCTGGCTGCCGACGAGCTGCTGGGCGAGCTGCGCGACCAGGTGCCCGTCGTGCTGCGGGTCTTCGACCGGCAGCTCGCCCAGACGATCGAGACGAGTTTCGGCTTCCGTAACGTGCACTCCACTTCTGCACTGGCCGCTCCGTGGTTCGTCGGTGCCGCGCTCGGCTTGGACATTGTGTCGACGTTCTACGTCGAGAGTGTGCCGTTGCTGCTGGGACGACTCTCAATCGCGACCGCTGGCGGCCTGCAGGGGCGCACGATGCTTGATCTGTCTGCCCGGATCCGGGTGATCGCCATCAGCCGCGCCAAGCAGAACGGCCGGCTGGAGTACCCGCTGCGACGCGAGGCCGTGTTCGAGGGCGGTGATCAGGCCTACCTGATCGGCCCCTACGAGGAGCTGCTCGGTGTGCTGCACCGCGATCAGCGCGTCTGAAGTAGAAGGAGCCGTCATGGCGAAGGACAAGGCCCCCCGCGAGCCGAAGACAGCCGCGCCACCACGCCTGCCCAAGTCGCTCTACGAGCCGGAACTGTTCCGGCTGCAGGCTGAGCTCGTGACCATGCAGGAGTGGCTGCGAGCCTCCGGCGCTCGGATCGTCGTGCTCTTCGAGGGACGCGACGCCGCCGGCAAGGGCAGCGCCATCAAGCGGGTCAGCCAGTACCTCAACCCGCGCGTCGCGCGGATCGTTGCTCTGCCCGCGCCCACGGAACGGCAGCGCCAGCAGTGGTATTTCCAGCGCTATGTCGAGCACCTGCCGGCCGGCGGCGAGGTCGTGCTGATGGACCGCTCCTGGTACAACCGCGGCGGTGTCGAGCACGTGATGGGATTCTGTACCGCCGAGGAACACGAGCGGTTCCTCGCCCAGTGCCCAGTCTTCGAGCGGTTGCTCATCGAAGACGGGATCCTCTTGCGCAAGTACTGGTTCTCAGTCAGCGACGAAGAGCAGCAGCGTCGGTTCAGGTCTCGCCTGGACGATCCGATGCGGCGCTGGAAGCTCTCGCCGATGGATCTGGAATCGATCCGCCGGTGGGAGGACTACTCGCGGGCCAAAGATGAGATGTTCGCCCGGACCGACACCACGGAGTCGCCGTGGTTCGTGGTCGAAGCCGAGGACAAGCGGCGGGCACGCATCAACATGATCGCCCACCTGCTGTCGACGATCCCGTACGAAGAGATACAGCACGAGTCACTCGCCCTGCCGCCGCGGCCGACGGCTGTGCATTACGCGCGCCCACCGCGCGAGCTCTACCACCCCGTCCCCGACCACGCCGCGACGCTGGAGTGACCTCGGCGTCGGTCGCCGCTCAGCCCTTATCGTCGACGACGTCGAGGTTGTGGAAGGTCGGCGGCCCGTCGGCCAGCGCCATCAACTTCTGCGAGAACTCCTGCGTGACGGGGTTGTTCGAGTTCTCCATGGCCGACTCGTACGAGTCGAAGAACACGATGTTGAAGTAGCGGCCGGGATTGTCGCGATCGACACCCAGCACTCGGCGGCGGGCGGTGCGGCTGTCACCGGCCGCGGCCTCCCATTCGTCGCCGATCTTGGTCATCTCATCTACCTTGGACGTTTGGAACTCGATGATCTGCACGAACGCCATCTGGGCCTCCTCGATCGGGCGCGCCGACAGGCTGGGCGCGCAGGCGCGGCCTCAACCTACAACTCCCAGGTGCCCGTTTGCAGCCAACCTGGCTCGGAACGTCGGTGTCCGATCCGGACCCCCGAACGCGGGCCTTAACCGGCGGGATCGTCGCCGCGCAGCTGCGTCGCCGCCATTTCGGGGGTCACGTCGTTGATCCAGATGCCCGCGCCTGACTCCGAGCCGGCGACGTACTTGAGCTTGCTCGGCGCCCGGCGAATGGTGAAGATCTCGGCCGCCAGGTGCCATCCGTCTCGATCGCGACGGACCGGCGCCTGCTGCCAGCTCGCGATGTAGGGCGCCGGGCTGTCGAACAGCAGGTCGAAGCGGCGCAGCACGTCCCGGTACACGGTGGCCAGGTCCTGCCGCTGCGCAGTGGACAGCGCGGGCAGATCGGGGACGTGCTCGCGGGGCACGACGCGCACCTCGTACGGCCATCTGGCCGCGAACGGCACGTAGGCCACCCAGCCGTCGGACTCGGTGACGACGCGGTCCCCGGCGTCGAGTTCGGCGGCGAGCAGCCGGCATTGGATGCACTCGCCGGTGCGCTCCCGGAAGCGGCGAGCCGATAAGGCGGCCCGGAAGAAGCGGGGCGGCACGAACGGGTAGCCGTAGATCTGACCGTGCGGGTGCGGCAGCGTCACCCCGATCTCCTCGCCGCGATTCTCGAAGCAGAACACGTATTCAATCGACTCGAGCGAGCTCAGTGCCTGGGTGCGGTCGGCCCAGGCGTCGATCACGGTGCGCACCCGGATGGGCGGCAGTTGGGCGAAGGAGTCGTCGTGCCTGCTGCTGAAACACACGACCTCGCAGCGACCGTCACCGGGGCCGAACTGAAACGGTGGCCTGTCGATAAGCGGCACGGTGGCCGCAGCCTGCAAAGACAGCGACGGGAAGCGGTTCTCGAACACCGCCACCTCGTAGTCAGCAGCCGGGATCTCGGTCAGCTTGCCGTCGCGCGAGGGGCACAACGGGCACAGGTCCGCCGGCGGCTTGTAGGTGCGGCTCTGCCGATGGCCGGCGATCACCGAATAGTCGCGAAACAGCGGATCCCAGCGCACCTCCGACGAGGTGGACACGGCCGGCAGGTCCACGCGCTGATCCGGAACCACCCTGTGCTGGCCGGGAGCCCTGTCGTAGTAGAACAACTCGCGACCGTCGGCCAGGTGGGTGTCCTGCCGGATGGTCACGGCGCGCTGACTCCACGCCGGAACCTCATTGCGGCACCTCGACGGTGACGACAGACTCGACCGCCTCGGTCAGCGCGCGCCGGCCGTCGGCAGGCAGCGCGTCGTCGGTGATCACCGTATTGGCCACGGCCAGTGGGCCGATGTCAGCCAGACCCACAACGCCCCACTTCGAGGAGTCGGCCAGCACGACCACCTGCCGAGCGCTGTGCAGGAAGGTCTGGTTCGTCGTCGCCTCGGCCAGGTTGGGCGTGGTGTAGCCGGCCCGGGCATCCATGCCATGGACGCCGAGGAACAGCAGGTCGACGTGCATGCTGGCGATCGTGCGGTCGGCAACCGGTCCGACCAGGGCGCTGCTCGGCGTGCGCACGCCGCCGGTGAGAATGACCGCGACCTGATTGGCGGTGTCGATGGCAGTGATCACGTCGGCCACCGTGGTCGAGTTCGTGACCACGGTGATGCCGGGCATAGAGGCGACGTGGCGGGCCAAGGCCCACGTCGTCGTCCCGGCCGATATCGCGATCGCCGCGCCGGGCTGGATGAGGCCGGCCGCCCGCTCGGCGATGGCCTGCTTGGCCGGCTGTGCGAGTTGGCTCTTCACTGCGAAACCCGGTTCGAAACCGACCTGGCCGGCCAACACCGCCCCGCCATGGACCTTGCGGGCCACCCCCTCGGTCGCCAGCTGTTCAAGGTCACGGCGGATCGTCATATCCGAGACGTTGAGCAGTTCGGTGAGTTCAGTGACGCGCACCGCCCCGGCCCGGCGTAGTTCGCTCAGGATGCGGTCCTGGCGTTGCTGGGCGAGCACGGCAGTGCCTTTCGCAGTCTGTACGGTCGGTTCCAACGAACTCAAACATGATAGAACAGAAACCGTCAACAATCGCCAGCGTTGGGACTCTCCAAGTGTCGAATGACCGGTCTGTCGGGTGGTGTGCGCCGGGCCGGGTGAACCTGATCGGGGAGCACACCGACTACAACGACGGTTTCGCATTGCCGTTCGCAATCGAGCAAGTTTGCACAGCGAACGTCTCGACCCTGCCCGAGCCGGCCCTGCTCGTGACCTCGGCACAACGCGACGACGAGGTACGTCTTGGCCTCGCGGACCTGGTGCCCGGCTCGGGAGGCTGGGCCAGTTACGCGACCGGGGCGCCCTGGGTGCTGCGGCAGATGGGCGTCGAGGTGCCTGGCCTGCGCATCCACATCGACAGCAGGGTGCCCACCGGCGCGGGTCTGTCCTCATCCGCTGCGCTGGTGTGTTCGGTGAGCGCCGCGCTTGACGACCTACTCGGTCTCGGGCTCAGTGCGGGGCAGCTGCTGTCGCTCAGCCGCAGGGTCGAGAACCACTTCGTCGGTGCGCCCACGGGTGGCATGGATCAGCTGGCCACGTTGAACTGCACCGAGGATCACGCCCTGTTCTGCGATATGCGCACGGTGGTGGGCGAGCAGGTACCGCTTCGGCTCGATGCTGACGGGCTGAGCGTTCTCGTCGTCAACACCCGCGCCCAACACCGGCACGCGACCGGTCAGTATCGGGCGCGACGGGAGGCCTGCGAGCGGGCGGCCGGCCTGCTCGGCGTGAGCGCGTTGCGTGACGTCGGAGTAGACGACCTCGATGCCGCACTCAGCGCATTGCCCGACGAAACCCTGCGCGGCTGCGTCAAGCACGTCATCACCGAGAACGAGCGCGTGCTGCGGACGACTGAGCTGCTGCGGGCCGGTCGGCTGCGTGACATCGGCCCGCAGCTGAGCGCGTCGCACGCGTCGCTGCGCGATAACTACCGGGTGAGCATTTCCGAACTCGATGTGGCCGTCGAGGCGATGCTGGCCGTCGGTGCCCTCGGCGCGCGAATGACCGGCGGTGGCTTCGGTGGCAGCATCATCGCGCTTTTGGACAACTCACTGGTACCGGTCGCGACGCAAGCCGTGACGGCCGCGTTCGCACATCGAGACTTCACGGCACCCGCAGTGTTCTCGGCCATACCTAGCCGGGGCGCCCATCGGGTGGGTCACTGAGAGCTCGCGCCCACGGTCAGCCCGTAGACGAGTGTTGTCGGCTCGCCTTCTCGGAGTCATTTGGGGGCTGGCATCCTGTTAGCTCGGCTCACCGTTCGCACGTAGCCCCCGCGACCTTGCACCTCGACGCGCCTCGCCGTCGTGGTCACCTTTCGGGGTGC
>JBDTXT010000042.1:0-11401 GCA_040006035.1 Pseudonocardiales bacterium
GGACTGGTCACCTTCGCCTTCCTGCCGTGGCTACTGTTCGCGCTGCCCAGCGGGGCACTGGTCGACCGGGTCGACCGTCGCCACGCGATGGCCGGCGCAAACGTGGTGCGGGCGGTATCGACGGCGACCCTGGCCGTGTTGGTGCTGACCGACCTGGCCAACATCAGCGTGCTCTACGTCGTCGCATTCGCCCTCGGTCTGGCCGAGACCGTCTACGACAGCGCGAGCCGCGCGATCCTGCCCCAGGTAGTGCCGCCCGAGCGCCTCGACTCGGCGAACAGTGCGCTCACCGTCGAGGAGATGCTGGGCCAGACCTTCTTGGGCGCGCCGATCGGTTCGGTCCTGTTCACGCTCGCGGCCACGACGCCCTTCCTGATCAACGCGGGCGGCTTCGCGCTGGCAGCGGTGTTGATGCTCACCCTGCGCGGTAACTACCGGCCGGTGCGATCAGATCCCACCACTTCGCTTCGCGTCGACATCGCCGAGGGTGTCAGCTGGTTGCGCGCCCACCGACTGCTACGCGGGCTGACGCTGGTTTCCGCCGGCGCGGCGGGCTTGTCGAGCATGACGTCGGGCGTGCTCGTGTTGTACGTGCTCGAGGAACTGCGACTGCCGTCTGGCGACTTCGGTTTGGTGCTGATCACCGCTGGCCTTGGCGGACTGCTCGGCGGTCTGGCCACCCCACCGCTGGCCCGGCTGTTGGGACGCACCGTGGTGCTGACCGGCGGATCGGTGCTCAGCGCCGTGACCATGGGCCTGATGGGACTCACTCGCAACGGGTACCTGGCGGCGACCCTGTTCGGGATCTGCAGTGCCGGTGTAATGACGTGGAACGTCCTCACCATGTCGTTGCGTCAGGCGCTCATTCCGCGCGAGTTGTTCGGCCGCGTCCAGGGCGCCTACCGGACGTTGGTATGGGGCGCGGTCGCAGCGGGTTCACTCGGTGGAGGCGCGGTGGCCAGCGTCGTCGGGTTGCGGCCGGTATTCCTCCTCGCCGGTTTCGGCTGTCTGGTGACGGCCGTTTTGCTCGGTCTCTTGCTGCGCGCCAACGCCGACGGTCTGGCCGAGCTCCCGTCCTCCGAGGCAGTGACTGCGCACCCGCTCGGCGATGGCGACGGGTTGCTCCCACCAGAACAGGTGCCCGAGGCCCTCCAACAGCTCTAGGCGCGAGTTCGGGACGAGTTCGGCGACGTAACCAGCATTGACCACGTCGATCATCTCGTCAGCTGTGCCGTGCAGCACGAGCGTCGGCGCCGTGAGCTCGGCCAGCCGCTGTGACGTGTCATGGAAATATGCCGCCCGGGCTTGACGCAGCACCGTAGGCACGCGGACGCGCACTGCGAAGCTGGCTGTCTTGAACGCTTCGAACCGCGACTCGTCGGTGCGGAAACCCGGCGAAAGATTCACTTGGTAGGCCGTACGGATCGCCAGTTCGCGGTCTGCGGTGTTCATCGCCTCGATCATCCGCAAGGGTCCCGGAGCCGCGAGCGACGAACCGGCGCCGCCGGCGTAGGTGCAGCCGAGTACGAGCGACCTGACCCGATCTGGGCGGCCGAGCGCAATCTCCTGCGCGACCATGCCACCCAACGAGATGCCCATGAGGTGCGCGTCGGCCCAGCCGAGCGAACCGAGCAACGCAACGGCGTCGTCGGCGAGGTCGGCCACCGAGAACGGTCCGGCGACGTCGGTGCTGTCGCCTATCCCCCGCTGATCGAAAATCACGACGTCGAAGTCACTCGCCAGTGCGCCGAGGAAACGCTCGCCCCAGGTCTGGTGATGGCCGGCCATTCCTTGGATGAGCAGAAGCGGCGCGCCATTCCCCCGCCGCCGGTAGTGCAGGCGACGAGATCCGAGGTCGGCGTAGGGCATGTCGGAAACCTAGGTGCCGTCCTGTTGGACGAGGGCAGCGACCCACAGGTTCGTCAGCTGTTCGACCAACCGCGACCGCGACAATCGCAACGACCCGGACAGCACCGCCCCGATCAGCTCGGCCGCCCCGCCGACCAGGAACAATGCGGTCGCGCGGGCCCGTCGACGATCCGTCGCAGTCAGCCGACGCAACGGCGGCAGGTTAACCAGGGCCAGCTCGGCGTAGGCCATGATGATCTCCTGGCGACGGTCCCGCAGCGGGCCGTGTCCAGCGCCTGCCACCAGCAGCGCATTCGCTTTGCGCCGGTCGCCGGCCAGCACGCCGTAACCCGCATCGACGGCGGCCCGCACCTGGGCGCTCAGATCATCCGGCGCAACCGCGATGGCTGCGATCGCACGCTGCGCGACTTCGGCCGCCACCGAGTCGACGATGGCGACCAGCAGGGCGTCGAGGTCGTCAAAACTCTCGTAGAAGTAGCGCGGGGTGAGGCGCGCGCCGGCACAGATCGAGCGCACGCTCACGCCGGACAAGCCGTCCTCGGCCAGGCGGTCCAGACCGGTCTCGAGCAGCGCCTGGCGGCGTAGGCCGCGGCGCTCGTCCGCCGCGACGCCTCGGTACGGACGCACCTGCACGATCGCCATCTGTGCCCCCCCAGTGTTGACAACAGTCGTTATCAGTCTAGGGTGCGAAAGATAATCCGGTACCGATTGCGAGGGCTCCGGGTGGCGATCGAATCGCGCGAAGCCGACCACCGAGGCGCGGCCGTGCCGGGTGACGGTGGTCTGCCACTGCTCGGCTATACCGCCCAATTCCTGTCCGGCAAGCTGACGACCAGCCGTGAACGCTACGACCGCTACGGTCCGGTGTCCTGGATCCGGGTGTTCGGGATCAAGGTCGTCACCGCGCAAGGACCAGACGCATGCGGGGAGGTGCTGCAGAACCGGTCGCGTGCCTTCGCCAGCGGGCCGGGATGGTCATTTCTCATCGGCCCCTTCTTCCATCGCGGCCTCATGCTGCTCGACTTCGATGAGCACCACCGGCACCGGCGGATCATGCAGCAGCCGTTCACCAGCGATCGGCTGGCCGGCTATCTCGGACCGATGAACACGACGCTCGCGGCAGGGCTCGCGCAATGGCTGCCAGCTGAGGACTTCCGCGTGTACCCGGCGGTTAAGCAACTCACCCTCGACGTCGCGACCCGGACGTTCATGGGTGCCCAACTCGATGCCGATGCCGAACGGCTCAACACCGCATTCGTGGATTGCGTGCGCGCCGGCACTGCGGCCGTGCGCTTCAAGGTGCCTGGCCTGCGGTGGGCGCGCGGGCTGGCCGGGCGCAAGGTGCTCGAGGAATTTCTCTACCCACAGGTGCCGGCCAGACGCGCCGGCACAGGCGATGACCTGTTCAGCGCTCTGTGCCACGCCCGCGGTGACGAAGGTGAGCAATTCTCCGACGACGACGTCGTGAGCCACATGATCTTCCTGCTGATGGCTGCGCACGACACAGCCACCATCACGATCACCGCCATGGCCTACTACCTGGCCAAGCACCCAGAGTGGCAGGAGCGTTGCCGGGCCGAGTCCCGGGCTCTTGATACCCCCGCGATCGGCTACGACGACCTCGACCGGCTCGTCTCGCTCGACCTCGTCATGAAGGAGACGATGCGCCTCATCACGCCAGTGCCCGGCGTCATGCGCAAGACAGTCCGGGACACCGAGTTGTTGGGCCACTTCATCCCGGCCGACACCTATGTCAGCGTGAACATCTACGGGGCACACCACCTGCACGAGTACTGGCCCGACCCGGATCGGTTCGATCCGGAGCGCTTCGCTGAGGACCGCCGCGAGGACAAGGTGCACCGCAACGCCTGGATGCCCTTCGGCCACGGCGTCCACAAATGCATCGGACTGCATTTCGGCGGAATGGAGATCAAGGCAGCCCTGCACCAGATGCTGCTGCGCTACCGCTGGAGCGTGCCCTCGAACTACGAGATGCCGATCGACTGGTCGTCCCTGCCTCGACCCAAGGACGGCCTGCCGATCCGCCTCGAGCTGAGCTGAACCTTCGGGATGGCAGAGTCTGCTGGCAGCGCTGTCCCCGACGAAAGGCAATTCGCCGTGCCCACCAGCAAATCCCTCGCCGGCCGAACGATGATCATGTCCGGCGGAAGCCGCGGAATCGGTCTCGCCATTGCCGTCCGAGCGGCCCGCGACGGCGCCAACATCGCGCTCATCGCCAAAACCGATACGGCTGACTCTCGGCTGCCTGGCACCATCCACACCGCCGCGGCCGAGATCGAGGCGGCGGGGGGGCACGCGCTGCCGATCCTCGGCGACATCCGTGACGACGACACCGTGGCCAACGCCGTCGAGAGAACAGTCGAGAAATTCGGCGGTATCGACATCGTGGTGAACAACGCGTCGGCGATCACGCTGCAGAACATCGGTGACCTGCCGGCCAAGCGTTACGACCTCATGCTCGACATCAACGCCCGAGGCACGTTTGCCTTGACCAGCCTGGCGCTGCCGCACCTGCTCAGGTCATCGAACGCGCACGTCCTCACCCTGTCGCCACCGCTGAACATGGACCGCAAGTGGCTGCAGTACCACGCGCCTTACACGATCAGTAAGTACGCGATGACGATGCTGACGCTGGGGGTGGCAGAGTCGCAACGCGATGCCGGAGTGGCGGCGAACTGTCTGTGGCCGCGCACCCTGATTGCGACAGCCGCCGTGCAGAACTTGCTCGGTGGCGAGGCCAGCATGACCGGTTCGCGCACACCCGAGATCGTGGCTGACGCGGCTTACGAGATCCTCGTCCGGCCGTCGCGTGAGTGCACCGGCAACACGTTCGTCGACGACGACGTCCTACGCGAGGCCGGCATCACTGACCTGAGCAAGTACCGCTTCGGCCCCGGCAACGATGACGACCTGGCCCTGGACATCTTTCTCTAGAGCACCAGTTGGTCTGGAGCGGACGGATTCCTCCCGGTGTGCGGGGAGAATGAGGAGCGATCTTGCCCCGATGGTCCTTGACGGACCCTCTCGGTGGCTCAACGATGATCGGGCACCCCGCCCTTCGCGCCGCGTGCATGCAGTGCGATGAGGGGTCCCGACGACAGATTGGCTGCACCCATGACTGATCAGGGCCAGGGTTACCCCCCGCACGGCGAACCAGGCGCCGGCGGGCCACCGCCCGACCCGTCCCAGCAGGTCCCGCAACAGCCGCAATATCCGGGCCAGCCGGGCTACGGCCAGGGGCAGCAGCCGCGATATCCGGGCCAGCCTGGCTACGGCGAAGCGGGCCAGTCGCAGCAGCCGCAATATCCGGGCCAGCCTGGCTACGGCGAATCCGGCCAGCCGTACTACCCCACCCAGCAATTCCCGGCGCAGCCGGAATACCCCGGTCAGCCCGGCTACGGGCAGGCGCAGCAGCCGCAATATCCCGGTCAGCCCGGATACGGAACACCTCCCCCGGGCTACCCGCCGCCGGGCTACGGCGGCCCCGGTGGACCCACCGGCCCGGGTGGGCCCGGCGGAGTAGGTGCGGCCGGCGGCGGCAAGAACCGCAAGGGATTGCTCGCTGCGGGAGCCGCAGCTGTCGTCGTCGCCGCCGCAGTCGTGGCCTACTTCATCTTCTCGGGCGGATCGGCTTCGGCCTCGACGCCCAAAGACGCGGTGAAGAAGCTGTTGGAAGCCGGAAAGTCGAATGACGTCAACGCGGCCAAGAAGGTGTTGTGCCAGGGCGATATCGCCATCGGGACAGCCACCGAGCTTGGTTCTTCGGGCAAGGTTCTCTCGTACAAGATCGGTAAGCAGAGCAAGAAGAACGGGGTCACCGTCATCGAGGTGACCGCCTCCACGAGCAAGGACCCGGCCCCGTCGAGCGCCGAGTTCCCAGTCGTCAAGGAGGGAGGCTCATGGAAGGTGTGCTTCACCAAGCTGCTCCCTACCGGCCTGCCCACCGGTCTGCCGAGCGCTCCGTCCAACACCGTGCTCCCGCCCACCGACACGGGCTCGCCGAGCGACACGGGCGCCCCGACGGACACGGGGTTCCCGTCCAGCAGCGGGTTGCCCAGCGGGTTGCCGAGCGGGATCAGCATCTGCTCAGGCAGCAGCAGCGCATTGACGGCGGCCGAGGCCTACGTCGGTGCCGCCGAAATCGGTCTCACCGACTACGCCCAGTCCTGCGTCTACCAGAACAGCGTGCCCGCGTCCGTCACGGCAAGCCTGAAGGACACGCTGTACGTGCCGCCGTCAGGAGCCTCGAGCGGGGACACCTTCGTCTTCAAGGCGGTCAACGGCAACGGCACCGTGACGGTCAAGATCACAAAGGAAGCTGACGGCCACTTCTACGTCACCGGGGTGCAGAAGGGCTGATGTCCTGCGCCATCTGTGACGCGGGCACCGGGATGGCGCCATGACCTCATCGGCAGCCTCGTTGGCTGGGCTCGCCGCCGAGGCGATCGAGACTGCGCTGGCCTGCGACCCGGCGAATGCCACCTACCTCGGTGCGCACCGCTATGACGAGCTGCTGGCTGACCCCTCCGTTGCCGCGAGCGCAGCGCGCGCCGCCCAGGTGCGCGCTCAGCTCGCCGCGCTGGACATGGTCATCGCGGACACGCCGGACGACGCGGTCGACGCAGCTGTCCTGCGCACCACCCTGCGGGCCGAACTGTTCGAGTACGATCGGCTGCGCGAGGCCGACTGGAATCCCATGACGTACAACCCCGGCGCCGCGCTCAACTCGCTGTTGACGCGCGATTTCGCACCGTGGTCGAACCGGTGCATCGCACTCGCGGCTCGCCTCGAGCTCGTCCCGGATTATCTCGCCGCCGCGCGGCCACGGCTGGCGGACATGTCCCGCATCCACGTCGAGACGGCGATGGCCCAGCTCGCCGGCACGGTGGCGCTGATCGACGGTGTGCCGCGTGAGGTACGCGATGTAGCCCACCTGAGCGCGCGTGTCGAGTCGGCGGCGCAGCGGGCCGGCCGGTGCGTGATCGAGCATCGCGACTGGCTGGCGACCGAACTGTCCGCGGCCACCCGTGACCCGCGCCTCGGCGCTGCCTTGTTCGCGGACAAATTGGCGTTGACCCTGGATACCGACTTTGCTCCGGAGACGTTGCTCGCCCGCGCCGAAGCCGACCTCGACCTGGTCACGGCGCAGATCATTGAGCAGGCGGGCCGAATTGCGGGTGTAGCAGCGCCGGATGCGACGACGGTGCACGAGGTGCTCGACCGCTGCGCCATCGATGCCCCGACGAACGAGACGGTACTGGCCAGGTGCCGCGACGCGCTGGCCGATGCCATTGCTTTCGTACGCGACCGCGATCTCATCACCGTCCACGGCGACGCGATCAGGGTGGTCGAGATGCCTGTGATCGAACGGGGTGTCGCGGTCGCGTACTGCCGACCGGCCGGGCCGCTCGAGTCAGTCGTCCTGCCGAGCGAGTTCGCAGTCTCGCCCACTCCGACGGACTGGAGCGCCGAACAGGTCTCGTCGTTCTATCGCGAGTACAACCTGCACATGATCCACAACCTCACTGTGCACGAGGCGATGCCCGGCCATGCGTTGCAGTTGATGCACGCGAACCGCCACCGCGGTCCGACGCTCGTACGCGCCGTCTGGTGGAGCGGCTCGTTCGTCGAGGGATGGGCCGTCTACGCCGAGGAGCTGATGGCCCAGCATGGCTACCGCTCGGGTACCTCGCCTTACGCTGCCGGCGCCCTGCGCATGCAACAGCTCAAGATGCGGCTACGGACGATCATCAACGCGATCATGGACGTCCGGTTCCATTGCGATGATCTCGACGAAGCGGCTGGGATGGACTTGATGCTCGGCCGCGGCTTCCAGGAGCGCGGCGAGGCGGCCGGCAAGTGGCGCCGGGTGCAGCTGACCGCGGCCCAGCTCTCGACGTACTACGTCGGTTACTGCGAGGTCCGCGACTTGGTGAGTGATCTGTGCACGGCTCGCCCAGCCTGGTCGGAGCGGCAATTGCATGACGAAGTGCTGCGCCACGGCTCACCGCCGGTGCGCCACATCCGGACGCTGACCTTGCCCTGAGCAAAGCAGGGCAGCGGTCGCGAACGATGATCGGTCTATGGTCTTGAACACGCCTTCGCTGTGGTTCAGGACCACTGCCACGCCCGGCGCCCCTTCGGCACTCTCTTGACGAGGTCCCCAGCTGGCAGAGATTGGCTTCACCATGAGTGATCAGGGCTACCCACCACCCGGCGAACCCGGCGCACAGCAGCCGCCGTACCCGGGCCAGCCGGCGTATCCGCCCCAGCCCCCACCCGGCTACGGCCAGTACCCGCCGCCGGGCTACAACCAGCCACCGCAACCGGCGCCACCCCAGGGGTACGGCTACCCCACGGCGCAGCAGCCTGCGCCCTACGGTGGCCAGCCCGGTTACGGCCCCCCGGGCGGGTACCTGCCGCCGAGCTACGGTGCACCCGGTGGCGCGGGCGCTTCCGGCAACCGCACGGTCATCTTCGCGGCGATCGCCGTACTCGTCGTCGCCCTGGCCGTGGGGGGCTATTTTGTGTTCTCGCGAGGCTCGGGCAACTCCGGTGACTCGTCGACGCCTGCGGCAGCTGTGACCAAGCTGTTCAACGCAGCCAAGAACAATGATGTGGACGCGGCGAAGAAGCTGGTCTGCAAAGCCGACCTCGACGGGTCCGAGACGCCTGACGCGAAGTCAGGAGTCCTGAGTTTCGAGGTGCATGGGACCACCGAGAGGAACGGCCTGACATCCGTCGAGGTGACGATCACGACGAAGAGCGGCTCGTCCACCGCGCCAGTGCCCGTCGTGAAGGAAGACGGGTCCTGGAAGGTGTGTTTCTCCGCGCTGAGGAGCCCACCCTCCCCCAGTGGCGGCAGTGCGAGCGGCGTGCCCACTGAGCCGTCCACGCTGCCCACGAACCCCGGCACCGGTGGCGGCACCCGCACCGGGTCCACTGACCCGACGTCGGAATGTGCCTTGAACTCCACCAGCCTGTCTGCGGCGTACTCCTACGTGCTCGCCGCCGAGCACCCGTTCCTGGATCCCAATGCATGCGTCTACAAGCACAGCGTGCCGGCGTCGGTCACGGCGAGCCTGATGGGTAAGCATTACGAGCCGGAGGCCGTTGATACGAATGCTCCGGTGCAGCGGTTCACGGCGAAGGACGGCAGTACGCTCGCGGTGACGACGGCGAAGGAGTCTGACGGCAAGTACTACGTCATCGCCGTAGTGAAGGGCTGAGGGTCCGCACGTCGGGCATGATCGGGGCGTGCCCTTCCTCGATGCGCCCAGCCCGGTCGCGTTCTCGCACCGCGGCTTCGCTCCCGACGGCGGCGAGAACTCGATGGCGGCCTTCGAGCGGGCAGTCGCCCTGGGTTACCGCTATCTCGAGACCGACGTCCGAGTCACGTCCGACGGGGTGGCACTCGCCTTTCATGACTCGACGCTGGACCGGGTGACCGACCAGCGCGGCAGGGTCGCCGACCTGCCCTGGACTCAGGTCAGACACGCGCGCATCGACGGCCGTGAGCGCATCCCGGTGCTGGCCGAACTGATCGACGCGTGGCCAGACACCTTCGTCAACATCGACATCAAGGCCGAGCACTCCATCGGCCCGACGATCGACGCTATTCGCCGGACGCACTCCCTGGAGCGGGTCTGTGTCGGTGCTTTCTCAGCCTCCCGTGTGGCGACGGTGCGCCGGGTCCTCGGGCCGCGGCTGTGCACGTCGCTCGGCCCGCGAGAGGCACTCGCCCTACGGGCAGCCCCAGGCCTGCGCAGGTCAGCCGGCCGCGTGCTCGGCCGCTGTGCCCAGGTTCCGGCACGCATCGGCCGGTTCCCGTTCGTCGACGCGCGTTACCTGGCCGCCGCCCACCGTCTCGGCCTGCCGGTCCATGCCTGGACGGTGAACGACCGCGCCGAGATGATCCGCCTGCTCGATCTCGGCGTCGACGGCCTGATGACCGACGCTGCCGACGTACTGCGCACCCTGCTCATCGAGCGTGGCCAGTGGTCGACCCAATCCAGGGAGAGCTGACTCGTGGCGATCGCCGTCGGCGCGACGGTGCAACAGCGGCGCGCCTGGTACCTCTACGGCTGGGCCAGCCACGTCTTTCCGACGATCGTCACGACGGTCTTCATGTCGCGCTACCTCACCTCGGTGGCCGAGCACGCAGTCGGCAAGCACGGCCGAGTCCACGTGCTCGGCATCCCGATCGCGCCCGGGAGCCTGTTCGCGTACACCGTCACGGCCTCGACCGTCGTGCTCATCCTGTTAATGCCCGTCGTGGGTGCGATAGCCGATCGCACCGGCCGCAAGCGCGACCTGATGATCGGCTTCGGGTGGTTCGGTGCGGCTGCCTGCATCGCAATGTTCGCGGTGACCGGCTCGAACTGGCAGCTGGGTGCCATCCTGTACGCGCTGTCGTTCCTCGGTTACAGCTGCTCCATCGTCGTCAGCCATTCCCTCCTTGTCGACCTGTCGACTGTCGAGGACCGTGATCACGCCTCGTCCGTAGGCTGGGCGATCGCCTACATCGGCGGCGGCATCCTGCTGGCCGCCGACTTCGTGCTGAGCCTGGCCGTCGGCAAGGAGTTGCTGGCGCGGATCGCGCTGTCCACTGCGGGCATCTGGTGGATCCTGTTCAGCCTGCCGGTCCGTCGCTGGCTGCCGGCCCGGATCGGGGGCATCGACGCAGCTCGTCAGGGCGGCGTCGTCACCGAGGGCTTCCGCCAACTGTCCCGCACGATCCGACACATCCGCGCCTTCCCGCTCACGCTCGCGTTCCTCGGCGCGTTCCTCATCTACAACGACGGCATCCAGACCGTGACGACCGTGGCTGCCCAATACGGCGACAAGGAGCTCCAACTGTCGGACACCGTCCTGCTGCTGGGGATCCTCGTGGTGCAGTTCGTGGCCTACCTCGGCGCACTGTGGCTCGGTCGGCTGGCAGAGCACTTCGGGGCGAAGCGCGTCGTGCTTGGTTCGCTCGTGGGCTGGCTCGCCGCTGTGGGCATCGGCTACAAGCTGCAGGTCGGCGTGGCCTGGCAGTTCTTTGCGCTCGCCATCCTCATCGCGATTGTGCTCGGCGGCAGCCAGGCCCTGTCGCGGGCCATGTTCTCCCGAATGATCCCTCGCGGCGCCGAGGCGGAGTACTTCGGCTTCTACGAGATCAGTAACTCCGGGACGAGCTGGCTCGGCCCGCTCGTCTTCGGGCTGGCCTACCAGACCACTGGCAGCTATCGCAACGCACTCGGCTCGCTCGTGTTCTTCTTCGTGATCGGGTTCATCCTGCTGGCCTTCGTCCCGGTGCGCCGGGCCATCGTGGCAGCGGGCAACGTTGCGCCGGACAAGGTCTAGGGTCGGCGCTCGTGGCCGACATGGACGCTCGACCCGGCGCCCTGGCGTCGGTGCCGGCGGCCGGCAATCGTCGCGGCCTGTCGATGCCCGCGCACCTGAAGTTCTTCTACGGGCCGATGGACTGCGGCAAGTCGACGCTCGCGCTGCAGATCGACCACAACCA
>JBDTXT010000043.1:0-11382 GCA_040006035.1 Pseudonocardiales bacterium
CCCCCGCTCGCAAGCTCGGGGGGATCTCCCGCGCCCCTCGCGCCTTCGGCGCGGCGAGGCGCTCTTCGCGCGAGCGCTCATCGCCTAGGGGCTTGGTTTTCTAGCTCGAACCCGAGCCGCCCGGTCGAGCCCTGAAGGGGGCTGCCTACAAACTGGCGCGGAGGGTTAGGCCACCGTCGATGACGATCGTTTGGCCGGTGATCCAGGCGGCGTCGGAGGAGGCCAGGAAGGCCACTGCGGCGCCGATGTCTTCCGGTTCACCCAGCCGGCCGAGCGGGTAGGCACGGGCCGCCTCGGCCTCGTGGCCGACGTAGAGGGCCTCGGCGAACTTGGTCTTCACCACCGCAGGGGCGACGGCATTGACGCGCACGCTCGGACTCAGCTCGGCGGCCAATTGCATGGTCAGCCCGATAAGGGCCGACTTGCTCACGCCGTAATAACCGATGCCCGGCGACGGAGCCAGCCCGGCGATCGAGGCGATATTGACGATGGCCGCCGCGCCGTCGGCCCCGAGCCCGGCGGCGAGGGCCTGCCGGGTCCAGGACAGTGCCGACAGCACGTTGACGTCCATGATCTTGCGCGCCACCGCCTCGTCGAGTTCGGTGAGCGGCCCGTAGGCGGGGTTGATGCCGGTGTTGTTGACAAGCACGTCCAGCCGCCCGAACTCGCGGAGCACGCTGGCGACCGCGTCGGCCTGATGCTCGCCATCATCGCCGCGGCCGGCGACGGCGATGGCGCGCGCGGTGCCGCCGAGCCGCTGCACTGCCTCAGCGAGTCCTTCGGGTTTGCGAGCGGTGAGGCACACCCGTGCGCCCTCGGCCACGAGCCGCTGCGCGACCGCAAAACCGATCCCCCGACTGGCGCCGGTGACCAGCGCGACCTGTCCGGTGAAGCGTTGCCCGAGTTCGTGAGATGTCATGAGGCCGGAGAATAGGCCATGACCCCGGGATGCCCCGTGCTGCCCGGGGCGATCGTCAGCCGGCCTCGCGGAGCAGTTGCACCACCAGGTCGGGTCGCCGGCTGCTGACGATCCAGTACGGCGTTGGATCGTCGGGATCGTCGACCCAGAACTGGACGCCGGGCCCGATCCAGGGCCGGATCGAGACAAACGCCGCCGGGTCGCCCTCGCGGCCGACGACCCGCCGCAGCGTTGGGCCGTCCAACGCGACGGCGCCGCTGACATAGCGCAACGGCAGGTGGGCGCCACGAATGCGAAGCTCGCCGCCTGCGACCTCCAGCGAACTGTGCCCCAGCCACCAGACGATGCCCACGGCCAGCGGGAGCAGGATGCCGAAGGGCAGCCAGTCCGTCAGGGGGAGCCCGGCGACGTGGAACTCGGCGGCCAGCAGGACGGCGATCGCGAGCGCGACGACGTACCACCACCACGGAGCTCGCAGCGTTTCGCGATAGCGCAGTGCCTCCGAGCCGCTCGCAGGAGTCTCGCTGCCGCTGCTCACGCGGTCGAGGGTAGCGTTCGGCGCTATGAACACCCCGGCGGAACACCGCGCAATGGAGCCGGTGCAGGTGCTCGTCCAGCGGCTCGACAGCGACGTTCCGCTGCCCGCGTACGCGCTCGCCGGCGACGCCGGCGCCGACATCGTGACCGCCCAGGACGTCACCCTGGCGCCGGGCGAGCGCGCGGTGCTGCCGACCGGTCTGGCCATCGCTCTGCCCGAGGGATACGCGGCATTCGTGCACCCGCGCTCCGGGCTGGCCGCGCGGGCCGGACTCGGCCTGGTGAACGCGCCCGGCACAGTCGACTCGGGCTACCGCGGCGAGATCAAACTCATCGTCATCAACCACGACCCGGCCCACACGCTCGAGCTGCACCGCGGCGAACGGGTCGCCCAGCTAGTGTTTCAACGCGTCGAGCGAGCCACGTTCGTCGAGGTCGAGGCATTGCCCGGCTCGCAGCGGGCCAGCGGCGGACACGGGTCGACCGGCGGAGCCGCAGCGCTCAGTTCGGCCGGCATCAGCGCAGTGAAGGGAACGGACGAGTAGTGGCGTCGCGACGCAAGCAGAAGCGCACCGATCGGTCGAAGTTGGACGCCACCCCGCCCTGGGAGGCCAGGGTCCGAGACGAGCCTGAGCCCACCGAGGGCCCATATGACGAGCGCGACGCGCCAGATGATGACATCGAGCGCATCGATCTCGGCGCCGTTCGGGTGCCGGTCGGGCCCGGCATGGACCTGCGCCTGGAAATGAACGAGGAGCAACAGGTCATCGCTGTCACGCTGGCCTCCAAGGACGGGCACATGCAGCTCGGCGTGTTCGCGGCGCCGCGCAATGAGGGCATCTGGGACGACATCCGCGCCGAGATCGCCGAGTCGATGAATTCTCAGAAGGGCTCGGCCAAGGAAAGTTCCGACGGTGCGTTCGGGACCCAGCTGACCGGCAAGCTGCCAGGCGAAGGCGGCGGCCAGGTGCCGGTGCGCTTCATCGGCGTCGACGGACCCCGGTGGTTCCTGCGCGCGATGCTCGTCGGCGCCCTGGCCACCGACAAGGCGAAGGCGGCCCCGTACGAGAAGGCGCTGCGCCAGGTCATCGTCGTCCGCGGGGTCGAACCGTTGCCCGCACGCGAGCCAGTGCCGCTGCGGCTGCCGAAGGAGCTCGCCACCCAACTGGCCGAGGGCGAGGAGCAGCAGGGCTGAGCGGACTAGGCTGGGCGGTGTGGGTCATCGTCCGTCGTTGCTGAGCCGTCTGACGGCCAGCGCACACCATCTTGATGCAGCCGAGCTGCGCTCCGAGGTAGAACGCCTCTCGTGCAAGCCGGTCCTCGAGCTACGCCGCGGCGCCTTCGTCAACGTAGCCGGGCGGCTGCGGGCAGTCGTCTACAACCCGCGCGAGACAGTCCCCACCCTCGAGGCCGAGCTGTTCGACGGCTCGGCCGCCATCGAACTCGTCTGGCTCGGCCGCCGCCGGATCGCGGGCGTCGAGCCCGGGCGGCGACTGGTGGCCCGTGGCCGGGTCGGCGTGCACGACGGTCGGCTCGCCATCTACAACCCGTGGTACGAGCTCCAAGGCGCCGTCTAGTGTCTCGGCAAACGACGTCCGGCGCGGGACGCTAGGGATGCCCGAGACCGAGGATCCCAAGCACAGCCACGACACCGAGGCCCCAGCCGGGTCCGAGAGCATCGCAAGCGCGGCTCCCGAACCTCGGATCGACCTGCGCGAGACCTACCGCAAGCAGATGCTCGACGGCATCGGCGGCTGGACGGGCACCGTCATCACCGCGATCCCGCCGGTGGTCTTCGTAATCGTGAATTCGATCGCCGACCTGCGCCCGGCCATCATCGCGGCGGTCGGCGCCGCCGTGGCCCTCACGGTTTACCGGCTGATCCGGCGGCAGTCGATCCAGCAGGCCCTGACCGGGCTGTTCGCGGTCGTCGTCGCGGCCGTGATCGCCGGCCGCACCGGAGAAGCGCGCGGCTACTTCCTGCTCGGCATCTGGAGCAGCTTCGCCTACGCCGCCGCCTTCGCAGTCTCGGTGCTGGTGCGCCGCCCCGTCGTCGGGCTGATGTGGGAGTTCCTCGAACCCATGCCGGGTGTTGACGGTGTGCCTTGGCACAAGCGCAAGGCGCTGCTGCGCGCCTACGACATCGCGACCTTGGCCGCGACGGTCGTCTTCCTGGCTCGGGGCGTAGTGCAATTGACGCTGTTCCGGCACAACGCGACGGGCTGGCTGGCCTTCGCCCGTATCTCGATGGGGTATCCGCTCTACATCGCGGCCGTCGGATTCGGTTTCTGGATCGTGTCCCGGACCCGGCGCCGTCTCGCCACTGCAACTGACGCTGCCTGATCGGCTTTCAGCAGTCGAGTCCGGCGCCCAGCACCGCGTCGTGCAGGGCCTCCTCGGCCTCGGGTGATGCCACGAACAACAGTTCGTCGCCCGGTTCGAGGGGTTCCTCGTCCGAAGGCGTGATGACGCGGGCACCGCGGACGATCGCGACGAGTGCGGCGTCCTTGGGCAGTCTCAGGTCGCGTACCGCCCGGCCCGCGCACGGCGCGCCCTCCGGAAGGGTCACCTCGACCAGGTTCGCTTGCCCCTGCCGCAGCCCGAACAGGCGGACGAAGTCACCGACCTCCACCGCCTCTTCGACGAGAGCTGCCAGTACGCGTGGCGTAGACACGGCAACGTCGACACCCCATGCCTCGGTGAACAGCCATTCGTTGGCCGGGTGATTGATGCGGGCTACCACGCGCCGGACCGAGAACTCGGTTTTGGCCAGCAGTGACAGCACGAGATTGACCTTGTCGTCGCCGGTGGCGCCGATGACGACCTCGAAGTCTTCCAGCCCCGCGTTCTCGAGGTTGGCCACCTCGCACGCGTCTCCGAGCAGCCAGTCGGCACCGTCGATGCGGCCGGGCTGGACCTTGCGCGGGTCCTTGTCGATCAGCAGCACCTGGTGATCGTTGCCGAGCAGTTCGCGCGCGATCGAGCGCCCGACCGAGCCGGCGCCGGCGATGGCGACCTTCATGACAGTGCTCCCTCGGGGGGCTTGCCAGCCAGTTCGCGCAGCAGATCGGCGTGATCGTCGGCGACCAGGACGTGCAGGCTGTCACCGGACTGGATGACGGTGGAGGCTAGCGGGAGCTGACCGCTGCCGAACCGGGTGAGGAACGCTATCCGGGCACCGGTGGCCGCCTCGAACTCGGAGGCTGGGTGGCCCACCCAGGCCTCATGCGGGCTGACCTGCACCAGCGCGATCTTGCCGGATGGGTCACGCCACGCTTCGGCCGTCGTCTCGGGCAGCAACGTCTTCAGCAGCCGGGCGGCCGTCCACGGCACGGTGGCGACCGTCGGAATGCCCAGGCGTTCATAGACCTCTGCCCGCTTGGGGTCATAGATCCGGGCGACGACCTTGTGTACGGCGAACGTCTCGCGCGCGACCCGCGCCGCGATGATGTTGGAGTTGTCACCGCTGCTGACGGCCGCGAATGCACCCGCCTCCTCGATTCCGGCCGATACGAGGGTGTCGCGGTCGAAGCCGATGCCGGTGATCTGACGTCCGCTGAAGTGTTCACCGAGCCGGCGGAACGCGAGCGGGTCCTGGTCGATGATCGCGATGCTGTGTTCCAGTCGCTCCAGGCTGTGCGCGAGCGAGGAGCCGACGCGCCCGCAGCCCATGATCACGATGTGCACGGCGGCACATCTCCTTTCCGCCCTAGTCGCCCCACGTCTGCACGGCATTCGCCCGCCGAACTGCGGGCAGGCCCGGCGTGGCGACGCTACACAACGGCCGAGCCAGCCGCGACGACAGCCGTGCGTCGTGGCCTCGCGGACCCCCGTATTGTGCGCGGCGTGGCGTTATTGACCAGAGTCCTCAAGCGGGTGATCATCGGTAGCCCGGTGAGCTCCGAGCGGGTCGGGCATTCCCTGCTGGCCAAGCGGCTCGCCCTGCCGATCTTCGCCAGCGACGCGCTGTCGAGCGTGGCGTACGCCACGCAGGAGATCATGCTCGTGCTCTTCGTCGGCGGCACGTCCTACCTCTACCTCGCGCCGTGGGTGGCCACCGGCGTCGTGGTGCTGATGCTGACCGTCGTCGCGTCGTACCGGCAACTGGTGCGCGCCTACCCGACCGGGGGCGGCGACTACGAGGTGGCCTCGAAGAACATCGGCAAGTCGGCCGGTGTCATCGTGGCCAGTGCCCTGCTTGTCGATTACGTCATGACGGTGGCCGTGTCTGTTTCCTCCGGCGTCGACAACATCATCTCGGCGGTGCCCTCGGTGCATCAGCACCGCGTTCTGCTCGCGGTGGCCTTCGTCGTGCTCCTTGCCGCCGTCAACCTGCGCGGTCTGCGCGAGGCGGGACTGGCGTTCGCCGCTCCGACCTACCTGTTCGCCACCGGGGTTTTCCTGATGATCGGGACCGGGTTGGTCAGGACTGCGCTGGGCGATGCGCCGGTGGCCGAGAGCGCGCAGTACGGCGTGCACGCTCACCACGGCTACGGAAACCTCACCTTCCTCGCACTGATGTTCTTCGCGCTGCGCGCGTTCGCATCAGGCTGCACGGCGCTCACCGGTGTGGAGGCCATCGCCAACGGCGTGCCGGCTTTCAAGCCGCCGAAGGCAAAGAACGCGCAGTTGACGCTGGTGGCCATGGGCGCCATCGCGGTGTCGATGTTCGCCGGCCTGACCGCGCTCGCCCTGATCACAAAGGTGCGCATCACAGATCCGATCACCAACAGTTGTGGGCTGATCGGGGTGCCCAACTGTGAGCACACTCCGCAGCGCACGGTCATCGCCCAGGTCGCCGGCTCGGTATTCGGCGGCCCGCACTCGATCGGGTTCTTCTACGTCCAGGCGACCACCGCGCTGATCCTGGTGCTGGCTGCCAACACCGCGTTCAACGGATTCCCGTTGCTGGGCGCGATCCTGGCCCGCGACAAGAACCTGCCCGCACAGCTGAACACGCGCGGGGACCGGCTCGCCTACAGCAACGGCATCCTGATGCTCGCTGTCGTCGCCGGGCTGATCATCACCCTGTACAAGGCCGACACCACCAAGCTGATCCAGCTCTACATCATCGGCGTGTTCACATCGTTCACCCTCGGCCAGTCCGGGATGGTGCGGCACTGGAACCGGGCCCTGCGAACCGAGCGCGATCCGGCCGAGCGGCACCGCATTCAGCGCTCGCGACTGATCAACGGCTTCGGCGCGAGCCTGTCTGGAGTCGTCCTGGCCATCGTCATCGTCACCAAGTTCACCAAGGGCGCCTACCTGGTGCTCATCGCCATGCCGATCCTCTACGCGCTGATGCGGGGCATCAACCGGCACTACTCGCGGGTGGCCGAGGAACTTACGACAGACGTGGTCGGGCTGGTCCTGCCCGCGCGCAACCACGTTGTCGTCCTGGTGTCGAAGGTGCACAAGCCCACCCTGCGCGCGCTGGCCTACGCCCGTGCCACGAGGCCCGACACGCTCACGGCGCTTACCGTCAACGTGAACGACGAGGACACCCGCGCGCTGCTGGCCGAGTGGGAGCGCCATGACCTGCCGGTGAAACTCACCGTGCTCGAGTCGCCTTACCGCGAGATAACCAGTCCGATCATCGGCTACATCAAGCAGTTGCGCGGCGAGCGACCCCACGATGTGCTGAGCGTCTTCATTCCCGAGTATGTCGTCGGCCACTGGTGGGAGCAGCTGCTGCACAATCAAGCCGCGTTGAGGCTCAAGGGCCGCTTGCTGTTCCAGCCAGGAGTGATGGTGACCAGCGTGCCGTGGCAACTCGAGTCAAGTGCGGCACTCGTCGGGCCGGGCCAGAGCCCAGCGCGGCCGCCGCGCGCCGAAGATCCGGCAGCAGACGACCCGAGCGCCAAACCCAAGGCCCCTGCCGCCAGTGGCTGAGAACGGCCCGCTGTACGGCACCATCGTCGAAGTCGACGTGGGCGCTCCTGCGCACGGTGGCTCGTGTGTCGCCCGCCATGAGGGACGGGTGATCTTCGTCCGCCACGCATTGCCCGGAGAGCGGGTGCGGGCCCGGGTAACCGAGGATCGCGGCGGTGCGTTCTGCCGGGCCGACGCGGTCGAGATCCTGCGCGCCGGCGATGACCGGGTCGCACCCCCGTGCCCGAACGCCGGACCCGGACGCTGCGGGGGCTGCGACTGGCAGCACGCCAGCGGTGCGGCGCAGCGGGCGTTGAAGGCCGCCGTCGTGCGCGAGCAATTCGAGCGACTGGCCGGCATCGATGTCGTCGACCTGTTCGCCGGGGTCGAGGAACTGCCCGGGGGGCTGCTCAGCTGGCGGACCCGGATCACGTATGCGGTACAGCCGGACGGGCGCGTCGGCCTGCACCGCCACCGCTCCCACCAGGTAGAGGTGCTCGACAGCTGCCCGCTCGGCGTGCCCGGCGTGGGCGACTCACCGGTCCTGGCCTCGACCTGGCCCGGTCTGAGCGGCGTCGAGGTCGCCCGCGGCCACGACACGCTCAGCGTGCTCGCCCACAAGCCAGGGCGGGGTCGCAAAGCACGCGGCCGACGGCCCCCGGACCGGATCGAGATCATCGACGGACCCTCCCGGCTGACCCAGCGGGTCGGCGACCGAGAGTTCGCCGTGTCCGCCGACAGCTTCTGGCAGGTGCACCCCCATGCGGCGGCGGCGTTCGCGGGCGCGGTGCTGGCGGCCGCTCAACCGCGTCCGGGAGAGACAGCGCTGGATCTGTATGCGGGGGCCGGGATGCTGACTGCGTTGCTCGCCGAGGCGATCGGGCCGACGGGCCGGGTGATCGGTCTGGAATCGGGACGTCGGGCAGTGGCCGATGCGGCCGCGAACCTCGCCGACTTGCCGTGGGCCGACGTGCAGCAGGTCCGCGTCGACGAGACGGCTCTGGCCGGTATCGAAATCGACCCCGACCTCATCGTGCTCGACCCGCCGCGCGCCGGGGCCGGGCGGGCGGTGATGGCGGCGCTACTCGCTATGACGCCCCGCGCGATCGTCTATGTCGGCTGCGATCCCGCCTCGCTGGCCCGCGACGTCCGCGTAGCGCTCGACGAAGGGTGGCGCCTGGCCGGCCTGCGCGCGTTCGACGCCTTTCCGATGACCCATCACGTCGAGTGCGTCGCCTTGCTCACGCCGGCTCGACCTGGCGGGTGAGCGGCGGTCGAGCCCGGTGAACCCGTACGATTCGCCTGTGACACACCTTCTAGGTCGACTGCGCACGCCAGCCGATCTGCGGACGCTCAGCCGCGAGGAATTGGTGCTCCTGGCTGCCGAGATCCGCGATTCACTGGTGCAGACCGTCTCGCGCACCGGCGGCCATCTGGGGCCCAACCTGGGTGCGGTCGAACTGACGATCGCGGTGCACCGGGTATTCGACTCACCGACCGAACCGATCTTGTTCGACGTCGGACACCAGGCCTATGTCCACAAGATGCTGACCGGCCGCGCCGAGCGGATGCCCACGCTGCGGCAGAGCGGCGGGCTGTCGGGCTACCCGAGCCGGGCCGAGAGCGAACACGACTGGATCGAGAATTCGCACGCCTCCACCGCGCTGTCCTACGCCGACGGTCTGGCCAAGGCCTTCGCGATCCGCGACGAGCACCGCCCGGTCGTCGCGATCGTCGGCGACGGCGCCCTCACCGGCGGCATGTGCTGGGAGGCGCTGAACAATATCGCCGCCTCCGATCGGCAGGTCATCATCGTCGTCAACGACAACGGCCGCTCGTACTCGCCGACGATCGGTGGGCTGGCCGAGCACCTCGCGGGGTTGCGGCTCAAGCCGGGCTACGAACGGGTGCTGGGGCAGGTCAAGGGGGCGCTCGGCCGCACCCCCGTGCTCGGCCCACCGCTGTACGACGCGCTGCACGGCGTGAAGCGGGGGATCAAGGATCTGCTGGCGCCGCAGGGCATGTTCGAGGACCTCGGGCTGAAGTACGTCGGCCCGGTCGACGGGCATGACCTCGAGGCGCTCGAGACCGCGCTGATGCTCGCCCGCGGCTACGGCGGCCCGGTGATCGTCCACTGCGTCACCCGCAAGGGCTACGGCTACGCCCCGGCCGAGAACGACGAGGCCGACCAGATGCACCAGTCCCGCGGCTTCGACCCCGAGACCGGCCTGGCCCGCGCCACCGGCGACCGCACGTGGACGGGCGTGTTCGGCGAGGAAATGGTACGGCTGGGCGAACGCCGGGACGACATCGTGGCCATCACCGCCGCCATGTGCGATCCCACCGGCCTTCGCGCGTTCGCCCAGCGCTTTCCGGATCGGCTCTACGACGTGGGGATCGCCGAGCAGCATGCGCTGACCTCAGCCGCCGGAATGGCCTCCGGTGGCTTGCATCCGGTCGTAGCGATCTACGCCACTTTTATCAACCGGGCGTTCGACCAACTGCTCATGGATGTCGCCCTGCACGAACTGCCGGTCACCCTCGTCCTTGACCGCGCGGGCATCACCGGCGAGGACGGCGCCAGCCATAACGGGATGTGGGATCTGGCCCTGCTCGGCATCGTCCCGAATATCCGCATTGCCGCCCCGCGCGACGAGCAGACGCTGCGGGCTGAGTTGTCCGAGGCGGTCGACTACGCGGCGGGGCCGACCGTGTTGCGGTTTCCGAAGACGCCGCTGGGATCGAATCTGCCCGCCGTTCGGCACGTCGGCGGAGTCGACGTGCTGGCCGAGCCGAGCCCTGATGAGCACGTCGACGTGCTCATCGTCGCCGTCGGCGCCACTGCCGCCGACGTCCTGGATGCGTTGGCGTCGATCGGCCAGGCCGGATATACGGTGCGCGTCGTCGACCCGCGTTGGGTCACCCCCGTCGACCCGGCATTGCTGGATCTCGCCCAGCGGGCAGCGCTCGTCGTCACCGTTGAAGACGGTGTCGCGCAGGGGGGCGTGGGGTCGCGGATAGCACAGAAATTGCGCGAATCCGGCATCGATATCGCGACCCGTGAGCTCGGCATACCGACAAAATTTCTCCCGCATGGCAAGGTTGCCGACGTGCGGGCTCACGTCGGTGTCACCGTCCAGGACATCGGACGGCGCATCGTTGAGTGGTCCGCGCTCGTTCAACGTGGTAGCGAGCCTGGATCCGGTGTCCACGCCGCACGCCGTTCGGGGGACGTCGACGGCGCTTGACCTAACGGGCAGAGAGGCTGACACATGCGAATCCTCGTTGTGGAGGACGAAGTGCAACTCGCCGAGGCGGTTGCGCGTGGGCTACGCCGGGAGGGCATGGCCGTCGATGTCGCGACCGATGGCGACGACGGATACCGCAAGGCGGTGTTGACCCGGTACGACGTGGTCGTGCTCGATCGGGACCTGCCGGGCATGCATGGCGACGAGATCGCCCGCCGCCTGTCCGATGAGGGTGTGCTCACTCGGGTGCTGATGCTGACTGCGAGCGGGACGGTCGAGGACAAGGTGGCAGGCCTGGCGCTCGGCGCCGACGACTACCTGGTCAAGCCGTTTGCGTTCGCCGAACTGGTGGCCCGGGTCCGGGCTCTGGGCCGGCGCACCACCCCGGCCTCACCGCCGGTGCTTTCGGCCGGTGATATCGAGCTCGATTCAGCCAAACGCACTGTGTCCAGGGGCGGCAAGCTCGTCGAGCTCACCCGTAAGGAGTTCGGCGTGCTCGAGACGCTGCTCACCGCCCAGGGGGCGGTTGTCAGCAGCGAGGAGCTGCTCGACCGGGTGTGGGATGAGAACGCCGACCCGTTCACCACCACCGTGCGCGTCACGATGATGACCCTGCGCCGCAAACTCGGCGAACCCGCGATCATCGACACGGTGGTCGGGTCGGGCTATCGCATCGACCCCGTGGCGCTGGTCGGCGCGGACGGAGGAGTTGGGCCCAGCTCGTGAGATTCTTCCGCCCGACGCTGCGCAGTCGCATGGCGTTGCTGTACGGCGGATTGGTGCTGCTCGTCGGCGTCTCGCTCCTGT
>JBDTXT010000044.1:0-11256 GCA_040006035.1 Pseudonocardiales bacterium
CTCGCTGGGGCTCGCTGCGATGCTCACTCATACCGACACCTCGTTCTCGATCGAGGCGACGAAGTCCACGAACTCATCGCGCTGCACCAGAAATTCGTCGGGCACTTCGACGTAGACGTGTTCGAACACAGACTCCGGCGTGGGGTCGGGCAGCGCGCGGCACCCGGCCCGGATGTGCTCGGCGAGCTTCTTCGACTCCTGCTCGAGCTCGTCGAAGAACTCGGCCGGCAGTTGCGCCTCGCGGGCGAGGTAGGCCCGGACGCGCTCGATGGGGTCCTTCAGCTTCCAGGTCTCGGCCTCGCTGCCGAGCCGGTAGCGGCGGGTGTCGTCGTTCGTGGTGTGCGGGTTCATTCGATACGTGAACGCCTCGATGAGCGTGGGGCCCTGCGCACTGCGGGCGTCATTGAGGGCCTTTCGGGTGACGGCCAGGCAGGCCAGCACGTCGTTGCCGTCGACGCGCATGCCGGGAAAGCCGAAGCCGCTCGCGCGTTTGTACAGCGGCACCCGGCTCTGGGTTGCGACGGGCTCGCTGATCGCCCATTGATTGTTCTGGCAGAAAAAGACGACCGGCAGGTTGCCGGCCGCCGCGAACACGAAGGCCTCGTTGACGTCGCCCTGGCTGGACGCGCCGTCACCGAAGAAGGCGAGTACGGCGGTGTCGCGTTCGGGGTCACCAGTGCCGACCGCGCCGTCGCGGACAACGCCCATGGCATAGCCGGTGGCGTGCAGCGTCTGCGCACCGATGACGATCGTGTAGTTGTTGAAGTTGTGCTCGTGCGGGCTGAAGCCGCCAAGGTTCGTGCCGCGGAACAGGCCTAGCAGCGCCAGCGGGTCGACATCGCGGCACCAGGCGACGCCGTGCTCCCGGTAGGTCGGGAAGGCCATGTCGTGCTTGCGTAACGCGCGGCCGGCACCGACCTGGGCGGCCTCCTGGCCGAGCAGCGAGGCCCACAGCCCCAGCTCACCCTGCCGCTGCAGTGCGATGGCCTCGGTGTCGATCCGACGCACGAGCACGAGGTCGCGATAGAGCGCGGCGATCTCGTCGTCGGTGATGTCGAGGGGGTAGTCCGGGTGCTCGACGCGTTGTCCTTCTGGCGTCAGCAGCTGGACCATGTCCGGCTCGGGTTGCACCGCACGTACGTGTTCGGTCATCGACACTCCTCGCATACGACGCCCGGGGTGGGGTGGCCACCTCGGGCGGGCTACTTGGCGCTTGGTGATCCGTTGGTACAGGGGTGGCGTACCTCAGGATTGCCCAGGGGTTCCTACCATATCTGGGATCAGGCTGCGGTTCGCCGTGCAGCCCAGTCACGGGACACCGGACACCGGTTGCATTGCGCCGGGTGGGCACGTCAGGGCACGCTCTGCGGATGATCCGCTGGACTCTGCGATGACTGACCCGCCCGTCGGTGACGTTCCGGCCGGCGACCCGTCTGCAGGCTACGGGCCGCCACCTGGGTACGGCCCTGGGTACGGCCCGCATCCTGGGTATGGGCCGCCACCGGGCTACGGGCCGCCACCGGGCTACGGCTACCAGCCCGTGCCGCCTGGATACGGCTATCCTGCGCCCGGATATGGATACGCGCCCCACCCGGCCGGCCCTCCGCAGGACAAGCCGTCGAACAATCTCGGCTGGGCGATCGCCGCCATATTCCTGTTCTGGCCCCTGGCTATCCCGGCATTCATCTACTCGGGCAAGGTCGATACGGCCTGGAACATGGGCGACCGGCTGGGGGCCGAGAGCGCGTCGCGCAGCGCGAGGCTGTTCGGCTTGATCGCCCTGGTCGTCGGAGTAGCACTGATCGTCCTCGTGATCATCTGGGCCATCGTGCTGCTCGCGTTCGTCGCCGACACCGTGCACAACCTGCCCACGTTCACGGTGACGACTCAGCCGACCTGAGCCGGTTTGCTAGGTCAGCTCGGGCGGCAAGGGCTCGTCGTGCACGACGGCCAGGCGGGAAACCGCACGGGTCAGTACCACGTAGAGACGGCGCAGGCCGGCAGCGCGGGTCGCTTCACCGGCCACGATCGCGGCCGGCTCCACCAGCACCACCGAGTCGAACTCGAGGCCCTTGGCTTCGGCCGCCGGCACGACGGTCACCCGCGGATCGGCGTCGGCCTCGACCAGTTCGGCCTCGATCCCGGCCCGGGCCAGCTCACGCAGGACGGTCTCGACGCGGTCGTCCGCGACGATCACGCCCACGGATCCCTCGACGGCCAGGCAGCGGCGCACCTCGTCGGCCAGCGCGCCCAGCGGACTGAACCGCAGGGCATCGACGCCCTGCCGGATGGACGTGGCGGGCGGTACGCCGACGGCGATGTGGGGCAGTAGCCGGTTGGCGACCTCGAGCACCTCGCCCGGCACCCGGTAGCCGACGGTCAGTGGACGGATCTCGGCGCCGTCGTGGCCCAGGTGGCGCAGCGTGCTCGCCCAGTCGCCCGGCGCCCAGGGGCTGGTGGCCTGGGCCAGATCGCCGAGGACGGTGACCGACCCGGTCGGGACGCGGCGGGCGATGGCCCGGCACTGCATGGCGGACAGGTCCTGCGCCTCGTCGACGACTGCGTGCACGTAGGACGCGCCGCTGGTGAGCAGGCCGTCGAGTTCGTCGAGCAGCGCGACGTCGGCCGGCGTCCATCGGGTCGCGCGCAATGACCGGGCCGCCGGGCGCGCCAACAGGGCGCGCTCGTCGTCGGTCAACGCCGTCGCAGAACAGCGGCGTAGGAACTCGGGTTCGTCATAAAGCCGGGACAGCAGGCTGGGTGCCGACAGCGCCGGCCACACCTGGTCGATGAACTCACGCACCGCCTGGGTGCGCGCCACCCTGGCCGTGTCGGCATCGCTCGGCGCGCCGCCCGCGTCCTCGCGCTGACGGCGCACATCCTCGGCCACCTGCATCCGCAGCCGCTCCCGGGCGATCGACCACCGCAGGCCTTCCCCCAGGGCGCGTCGGGCGTCGTCGACGTAGCGCCGCAGGTGGTGCGCGCCGATGCGGTAGCGCTTGGTCCCCACGATCGCCACCACTTCCTCGGACGGCTTGGCCACGTAGCTCAGCACCCCGCGCCGCAGCACATCGGCCATCCGGGCATCGCCCTTGAGCGTGCCGAGTTCGGCCGGCTCGGTGGCCAGCGCCGGCCAGGGCATCAGGCCGGCGACCGTCGTCTGCTCGATGCCTCCCTCGCCGAGCGACGGCAGCACCTGGGCGATGTAGTGCAGGAAGGCACGGTTCGGGCCGACGACGAGCACCCCGGAACGCCTCAGCCGCTCGGGATAGGTATAGAGAAGGTAGGCGGCCCGGTGCAGCCCGACCCCGGTCTTGCCGGTGCCCGGTGCGCCTTGGATGCAGATCGAGGTGTCGAGGTCGGAGCGCACCAGGTCGTCCTGGTCGGGCTGAATGGTGGCGACGATGTCGCGCATCGGGCCGACGCGGGGACGCTCGATCTCTGCACGCAGCAGGCCTGAGTCCAGCCCGAGCGACTCGCCGTGGTCGAGGTGCTCGTCCTCGAAGGAGGTGAGCTGCCCGGCGTGGAAGCCGAACCGGCGCCGCAGCCGAACCCCCATCCGGTCGCTTGGTGTTGCCCGGTAGAACGCCCTGGCGATCGGCGCTCGCCAGTCGATGACGACCGGATCGCCGCTGTCGTCGCGGACGTGTCGCCGCCCGATGTGAAACGTCTCGATGTCGCCGCCGCTCTCGGAGTCCCGGTCGGTGCGGCCGAAGAACGGCGGGGCGTCCGGGTCGGCGGCCAGCGCCTGCAGTCGTTGGGCGCGCAGCTTGCCGAGGGACTGGCTGGCCAGCTCGTCCACGCCGTAGTCGGCGATGGCCGACGCGCTGAGTTTCATGGCCTCAAGGCACTTGCTAGCCGTGTCGAGATGGGTGCGTTCTGCAGTCAGTACCGGATCGTCGCCCACGGTTCATCGACGTTACGCCGTATAGGCAACTCAATTTCAGACCAGGAGCACGGCGGCCATCTCGTCGACAAGCGCCCGCCGGGTGCGCTGCGTGCTCGGCAGGACGTCGGGGGAGGTGCGCACCAGCTGGGCATGCCCGAGGTAGGTCGCGTAGGCCAGGATCGCGCGCCGCCGCGCCACCGCCGGGCTCAGTCCCGCTCCGTGCAGCAGCTTGGCCACGTACTCGACCCGGCGCTGGGTGCTCCGTTCAATGGCGGCTGCGACGTCGGGATGCGTGGCCGCGGCGGCGAGCAGCGATAGCTGCCCGGGGTGTCGTGCGCTGCTGGCCGTCACCCGCGCAAAGAGCGCGCGCGCCTTCTCCGCGGCTGGCTGGGACGACGCCTCCACGGCCGCGATGACGTCGTCGGTGGCGACGGCTTCCCACCGTTGCAACGTCTCGCGAAGCAGTTCGTCCCGGGAGGCGAAGTGCCAATAGAACGATCCCTTCGTTGTGGCCAGCCGCCGGGCCAGTGGCTGGACGGCGACGGCGGCCGGCCCCTCCTCCAGCAGGGCGTCGAGGGCTGCGGCGAGCCAGTCGGCGCGGGTCAGGGAACGAGTCGGCTTGGACATTGGACCATACCTTAGCGTATGGTGCCTCTCCATACGCTAAGGTATGGAGGAATCGATGTCAGTTGCTTTTGAGCTCATGCCGCGGCCCGACTGGGCCGGTACGACGACCGTGTCGATCGCACCCCGGGACGAACACAGCGCCGAGCAGTGGGCGCGGGCGATCTTCGACGTCGGCTCGGTGCCGGCCTGGGTGAAACTGCTCTTCGCCGCTCGGGTGCTCGCGGCCAAGGCGATGCGACTGCCACCCGGCGATCCGGCGATGCTCGCGATCGACCGGGTGGTGGCCGATGAGGCTGTGATCGACACCGACGACGTGCACCTGCACTTCGTGGCTACGGTCCGCACCGAGCCCGGTCTGGTTCACGTCACCACCGTCGTGAGGTTCAAGGGGTGGCGCGGGCGGCTCTACTTCGCGCCGGTCCGGCTGTTGCACGACGCGGTCACGCGGTCGATGATGACGGCTGCCGCACAGCGACTCAGTGCCTGAAGGTATTGCACCGGACATCAGGTTGCGAACGGCTACAGGCGTTCGCCAGCCCCCTGGGCAATTGGGGAGTACTCCCCAATTGGGCTCGATTGACCGACATCTGCGCTTCGGGGGTTTCCGACCCGGTATGCGACGGGTTACGCTGCCCGCCGCGAGAAGGTTGACTGGCGTGCTGCGGGCGCAGCAGGCAGGTCGGGGCGTACCCCGGCGCAGTCTGGATCCCTTCGCAGGGAATGGGAATGATCCGAACGAAATTCAAGGCAGCGCGCGTACCCGTGGTCGCTGTCGCCTCAGCTGCCGTACTCGTGGCATCCATGGCAGCGACCAGCAGCGCAGGCGCCAAAGCGCCCGCCACCCCGAAGAGCAAGCTCGCTCAGGGGATCAAGACCACCGCACATTCCCTCAAGGGCAAGGCCACTACCCAGGGGGGGCCCGCGCGGTTCGGCGCACCAGCCGGGTTCGAGCGAGCCGGGTAGCACCGCGCCCTCCGGGATCCCGGCCAAGGGCCAGTACTCCTTCCTTCTCAAGCTGAGCACCACCTCGACCATGACGGCCTTTAAGGGTGCGTCACCCCGTGGTCCGGCCGCAGCCAAGGCCGCGGCCAAGGCGCAGTTCTCGCAGGTCAAGGCCGCCCAGGCCCGCGTCGAGTCGGCCCTGCCGGCCGCGACGAAGGTGCTGTACCGCACCCACAGCGTGCTCGCCGGTATTGCCGTCCGCACCGACGTGAAGAACTTCGCGGCCCTGCAGGGCATCAGCGGCGTCACGGCGGTCTACCCGATCGCGCCCAAGCGCGTGGCCAACGCCTACGCTGACGTGCTGGTCAAGGCCCCCCAGGCGTGGTCGTCACACGGTGGCCAGCTCGGCGAGAACAGCACCATCGCGGTGATCGACACCGGCATCGACTACACCCACAAGAACTTCGGCGGCCCGGGCACGGTTGCTGCCTACCAGACCGCTCTGGCGAACGACACCACCGCCGCCGACCCGGCGCAGTTCCCAAGCGCCAAGGTCATCGACGGCTACGACTTCGCCGGCGACGCCTACGACGCCGGTGACCCCGCGTCGGTCCCGGCCCCCGACCCCAACCCGCTCGATTGTGCCGGCCACGGCAGCCACGTGTCCGGCACCGCCGCCGGCTACGGCGTGACGGCTGCCGGCGCGACCTACGCCGGCCCGTACAACACGAGCACGCCGTTCACCAGCCTGAAGATCGGCCCCGGCATGGCGCCGCAGGCCAAGATCCTGGCCTACAAGGTGTTCGGCTGCGAGGGCAGCACGAATGTCGTCGGTGCGGCGATCGACCGGGCCTCAGACCCGAACGGCGACGGCGACCCGTCCGATCACGCCAGCGTGATCAACATGTCGCTCGGCGATGACTACGCCTCCCCGCAGGACGGCGACTCGGTCGCCTCCAACGACGCCTCCACGCTCGGTATCTCCGTCGTGGTTGCCTCGGGTAACGGTGGCGACTTCTACGACGTCGGCGGCTCGCCGGGCGATGCCGTCAAGACGATCGCGGTGGCCAACTCGATCGACGCGTCCAACGTGATCGACGGCCTCAAGATCGACGCCCCGCCCGCAATCGCAGGCACCTACGGTGCCGAGCGGTCCGTCGCCTACGACTGGGCCACCAAGCCCGACCTGATCGGTGTGGTTGCCCCCAAGCTCGAAGCGGGGAACGAGGACGGCTGCCTGGCGCTCAGTGCGGCAGACAAGATCAAGGTGGCCGGCAAGATCGCCTTCCTGGAGTGGACCGACGGCGACACCCGTCGTTGCGGTTCGGTCGGCCGGTCCGGCAACGTGCTTGCGGCAGGGGCGATCGGGTTCATCTTCGCCGATGACTCCGAGACCTTCGGCGCCGGAATCACTGGCAGTGCGGTCATCCCTGGCGTCCTGGTCGTCAAGTCGGCCGGTGACGTTATCCGCGCCCAGCTGGCCAACGGCGTGCACGCCAACGGCACGGTGGCCAACGGCGTCACCCAGAACTTCCCGCAGGACAACGACAAGGTCAACGACAGTTCCTCGCGCGGCGTCCGCGGCGCGGGCAACGTGAAGCCCGACGTCACGGGGGTGGGCACCAGCGTGTTCTCCACCGCGATGGGCACCGGCACCGAGGGTGTGTCGTTCACCGGCACCTCGATGGCCACGCCGGAGGTAGCTGGACTCTCAGCCCTGGTGCGCTCGCTGCACCCGGACTGGAACGCCGAAGAGGTGAAGGCCGACATCATGAACACCGCCGGCCAGGACCTCTTCACCGGCGACGGCCACAGTGGCGACATCTACGCGCCCAACCGCGTCGGGGCCGGCCGGATCCAAGCCGACTCGGCTCTGGACAACAATGTCCTGGCCATGGTTAAGGAGGACGTGGGCGCGGTAAGCGTTTCGTTCGGCCCGGTCGCAGTGACCGGCCCGACCACGATCACCAAGACGATCAAGGTCGTCAACAAGAGCCTCGCCCCGGTTACCTACAACGTCGCCTACCAGGCGATCACCGAGGTGCCCGGCGTCGAGTACACAGTTTCGGATCCGACGATCACTGTGGACCGGCAGTCGACCGGGACGTTCACCGTCTCCTTCGTGGTCACCGATGCGACCCAGCTCACCAAGACCATCGATGCAACGATGGACCGTGAGCAGGCGGGTCTGGCGCGCGAGTACGTGGCCGACGCGAGCGGCCGGGTGCTGCTGACTTCGGTTGGCAAGCCCACGCTGCGCGTGCCGGTGTACTCGGCCCCGCGGCCGGCTTCGGTCATGACCCAGCCGATCTCACTGACGATGCCGCACGGCACCGTTCAGTCGGCTGTGCTGCCCCTCTCGGGTCAGTCCGTCGATCAGGGCACGGGCGTCGAGACGGTCCAGTCGACCGTTTCCGGGTTCGAGTTGCAGGCGGTCAGCGGTCTCAACCCGGTGTGCAGCGCGACGGTTACCGACCTCTGTGTGCACTTCGCGGATGAGCGAGATGCCGACCTGAAGTACGTGGCGACCTCGTCCAATGCGCCGCAGCTGAACTCCATCGGCGGCGATATAGCGGCGGACGGCCTGCTGTACTTCTCGGTCACCACCCAGGGACCGTGGCGTACCGCGGCGTCGACGCACGAGTTCGACATCTACCTCGACACCAATGGTGACGGTGCGCCGGATGCTGTGCTCTTCAACACCCGGCTCACCGCCTCGGACGTCATGGTGAGCAAGTTGATCGACCTGACAACCGGCGCCACACTCGACACCGAGGCGATCAACGATCGGCTCGGCGACACCGATACCGCATTGATGGACAGCGACACCATGGTGCTGCCGGTGGCAATCAGTGCGCTCCCGGGCGTGGTTGGGCCTAGCAAGCGGATCAGCTACGGCATCGTCACGTTCGGCAACGGGTCAGGGAACCCGGTCGACGTCGTCGGTTTGGCGGACAACGGCGACGTCAACGCTTCGCTGACGATCAACCCGTTCAGGCCCGGTATCGCTGTGTACGGCTCGTTCGACGGCAGCGCCAGCCCGCTGCTGTTCAAGGACGCATCCGGTTCAGTGCTGCAGGTGCGGCGTGACCGTGCTGCATACGCCGCCGATCACGGTGCCGGTGCGCTGATCGTCCACTTCCACAACAAGGTGGGCGCGAAGGCGCAACGGGTGAGCCTGAAGGCCACCCCCGCGGTCAGGCTGACGCTGTCTCCGACGATCGTCACGTTGGGCGCCACAGTCACGGCCACGGTGACCGTAGCGGCCGACTCAGGCGTGCCGGCCACGGGCAAGGTCGATATCCGGCGGGTCGGGGGCGGGATCTTCATCACGGGGAACCTCGTCAACGGCAAGCTGGTCATCAAGTTCAAGCCGCAGTTGCGGACGCTCTACCAGGTCCGGGCTGACTACCACGGTGACAGCCAGTACCTGAGTGGTGTCTCCAACGTGGTGGCTCTGCGAGTCACCTGATCCATCTGATTGACCGGGACCGGGTAGCGCTCACGCGCTGCCCGGTTTCGTTTGTCCGGAAATCTCGGGGAACGTATCGCGGACCAGACTGACCAGCGACTGGGTCAGCAGCAGGCGCAGCTCGTCACGGCTCAGGGTCTCGCGCACGAGCCATTCGCGGGTGGCCGCCTTCACCATCGCGCCGTAGGCGCGGACCATGGCGCGGCGCTGATCATGGCCGGGTGCGCAGTCGTCGAGCCCGACGGCCGCGAGAACCTGGTCGACCGCGATCTCGTCGGCCTCGGCCAGGATCGCCTCCACGTCCGGATCGCTGCCTACGCCCTCGGTGCCGATGACGGCCACCCAGGTTCGGGCGTGCGGGCTCACCGAGTCGAGGAACCAGTCCACGCTGGCCTGCACCCGTCGGCGCAGCGAGCCGCTCGGCACCGTCGCCCCGGCGCTGCTGGGCACTCGCAGCATGCGGCGCACGACGACGAGGTACAGCTCCCGCTTAGTGCCGAAGTAGTGGTTGATCAGGCCGCGGGCCACCCCGGCCTCGGCCGCGATCTCGGTCGTCGAGACCGCTGCATAAGGGCGTTCACCGAACAGCCGGATCGCACAGCGCAGGATCTGCTCGCGGCGCTGGTCAGGTTCGAGCCGGCGGCGGGCGGCGGTCACGGCTCGGCCAGCCAAGGCAGGAACGGGGGCAGGTCTTGCGGGGTGCGCAGGGTGAACTCCGGCGGGCGCCGCTGCAAGAACGACACGATCCCCTCGATCGCATCGGGGCTTTGCACGCAGCCGGCGATCAGCTTGGAGTCCAACTCGAAGGCCGGCTCGGGCGAGTCGAAGCAGCCCATCCGCAGCAGGGTCTGCCGGATGACGGCCACCGACACCGGGGCGCACTTGGTGACGATCTCTCGCGCCAGTTCGTAGGCGCGCGGCAGCAGGTCGTCGGGCTCGTGCAGGCTGTGCACCAGCCCGGACGCCAGCGCCTCCTGCGCGTCGAAGATCCGCCCGCTGATCATCCAGTCCATCGCCCGGCCCAGCCCGACGATGCGTGGCAGGAACCAGGTGGAGCCGCCCTCGGGGTAGAGCCCCCGTCGGGCGAAGACGAAACCGAAGCGGGCGTCGGTGGCGGCCAGGCGGTAGTCGGCGGGCAGCGTCATCGTTACACCGACGCCGGCCGCGGCTCCCTGGACGGCCGCGATAACCGGCTTGGTCGAGGCATACATGACGCGGGTGACGCGGGTGGCCGGCTCGACCCAGCCCGGCTCGTCCACGGCGTCGACACCGCCGGAGGACAGATCCATCCCGACGCAGAAGTCCTTGCCGTTAGCGGCCAGGACGATCGCCCTCACCTCGTCGTCGGTTTCGGCCTGGCCGAGGGCGTGGGCCAGCTCGTCGGCCATCGTGCTCGTGTAGCCGTTGCGCTGTTCGGCTCGGTCGAGGGTGATCGTCGCGATCCGCTCGTCCACGGCGTACGTGATTTCGGTATAGGCCACCGGACGGACGCTAGGACGCTATTGGCGCGGCGTCAACAACTTGGTAGCGTCGCCGCCATGACGGCTGCCAGTGCGCCCCGCACCCTGTGCGCGGCGTTCCAGCAGACCGCGCTGCGCCATCCCGACGAGATCGCCCTGCGTACCCCCGACAACTCGGTCAGCGTCACGTGGCGGCAGTATGCGCAACGCGTGCGGACCATCGCCGGGGGGCTGGCCGAGCTGGGGGTGCGGCGCGGCGACACCGTCGCGTTGATGCTCACCAACCGGCCGGAGTTCCACCTGGCCGACACGGCCGCGCTGCACGCCGGCGCGACACCCTTCTCGATCTACAACACCCTGGCGCCCGAGCAGATCGCCCACCTTTTCGGCAACGCCGGCAACGAGGTGGTCATCTGTGAGGAGCAGTTCGTGGCCGGCCTGCTCGCCGCGAGCAATGGCAGCGCGGTGAAGCACATTGTGTGCGTCGACGGCGCACCCGACGGGACCATCTCGCTGGCCCAGCTCGAGGCTTCCCCTGCGCCGGACTTCGACTTCGACGCATCCTGGCAGGCGGTGCAGCCCGAGGACGTCCTGACGATCATCTACACGTCGGGCACCACCGGGCCACCGAAGGGCGTAGAGCTCACCCACGCCAACATGCTCGCCGAGATCGAGGGGGTGCGCGCGATCTGCGCAGTCGATCACACCGACTCGCTCATCTCCTACCTGCCGGACGCGCACGTGGCGAACCGGTGGGGTGCGCACTACACGAACCTGGCGCGGGGCGTGCAAGTCATCACACTGGCCGATATCAAGCAGGCGGTCACGGTGCTGCCGCAGGTCCGCCCGACGTTCTTCGGTGCGGT
>JBDTXT010000045.1:0-11255 GCA_040006035.1 Pseudonocardiales bacterium
CGGGTGCCTTGCGTGCCCGCGGCTTGCTCGCCTTGGCCGGGGCAGGCTTGGTGACAGGCTCGACCAGCGCCACCAGCGCGTCGAGTTCGTCGACGAGGTAGCCAGCGATCGCGTCGACGTCAGGCACCAGCTCACGGGCGGCGATGAGACCGAAGTGCAGTTCGCCCCGGTACCCGGACACGGTGATGTTGAAGCCCTGGCCGTCGACGACGACCGACACCGGGTAGTTGGCGGTCAGCTTCGCGCCGCCCAGGTAGGCCTGCACGTTGGGCCCGGGGATGTTCGAGATGACGAGGTTGAACGGCACGACACGGTGCGGCAGCCCCATGGCGAACGCCACCCGGGCCGCGCGGGCGGTGAGCGCCGGCGGGGCGAAGTCGGTGACGTTCTCGACCAGACCGCTCGGGATCGCGGCCTGCTGTGCCTTGGCCGCCTTCATCGCTTCGTGCACGGTGCTCAGCCGCTCCTGCGGATCGGCGAGATTGGTCGGCAAGGAAGCCAGCATCGCCGCCACCTTGTTGCCCAACTTGTTCTTGCTGGCGTCGTCGCGGACGGATACGGGGACCATCGCGATCAGTGGCGAATCGGGCAGCGCGTCGTGCTCGCTGAGCCAGCGGCGCACCGCACCGGCGGACATCGCCATCACGACGTCGTTGACCGAGACCCCGAAATGGTTCTTGACGATCTTGACGTCGTCGAGGCCGACGCTGCGAAATGCCCAGCGGCGATGGGCGGTGATCGCCTTGTTGAACGGAGTCCGCGGGGCGAGTCCGGGAGCAGTCGCGATGACATCGCCGTCGCGCGTGCCCCGGTTCAGCATCGCGCCGAGGTAGGGCGTCACGTACCCGCCGACAACCGGAACCGAGCGCAGCACGTCCTTGGCGATGCGTGCGGCGTTCGCGGGACTCGACAGAAGGGCAGTGGACGCCTGGGCGAGCAGCCGTGCGCCGCTCGGCGCCGGCCGGGGGTGGTAGGCCGGTGCGGGAGTGACCTCGCGCCCTTCGGGGGACAGGTCGAGCAGCAGCGTCATGAGCTCGGCACCGGACACCCCGTCGATCGCCGCGTGGTGCATCTTCGTGTAGAAGGCAAGGCGCCCGCCGGAAAGGCCGGAGATGAGGTAGGCCTCCCACAGCGGCCGGTTGCGATCCAGCGGCCGCGCGTGCAGCCGGCTCACCTGCTCGGCCAGCTGCGCATCCGAGCCCGGGTTGGGCAGCGAGATCTCGCGCACGTGATATTCGATGTCGAATTGCTCGTCGTCGACCCAGTACGGCTGGTCGAGGCCGAACGGCACCCAGGCCAGTCGCTGCCGCAGGATCGGGATCTGGTGCAGCCGCGACTCGATGAGTGCGGTGACCGACGCGAGGTCCACCGGGGCTGGCGCGTCGCTCGGGTCGAGCAGGCACACCCCGCCGACATGCCCGGTCGAGTTGCTCCGCTCGAGCATCAGGAACGCGGCGTCCAAGCCGGTCAGCTGCTTCATCAGCGGCCCTTTCGATCCGTTGGTGGCACCGCCAGCTCGTGACTGTCGAGCCAACTCGTCACATGTTCGAGGACGAGGGCTGGCGTCTCCAACTGCGGAGTGTGCCCCACGCCGGGCAGGATCGCGCTCTGCCATCCCTTGTTGGCGGCCAGCGCCGTCTGCGCCGCGGCAATGGGCACCAGTCGGTCGCGCTCGCCGTGCACTATCAGCACCGGTGCGTCGACCCGGTTCATCACGGCCTGATAGCGCTGCGGACGGGCCAGCACCAGCATCAGGGAACGGGCGGCCTGGAGGAACGCTGCATCCTGAGCGGGCATGGTGCGGCGGTGCCCGACCAGCGCGGTGGCGGCGTCCATCAACTCGGCGGACGCGCGCGAGGGGTCCGCGAAGCACAGGTTGATGACCCGCTCGACGAGCTGCCGGTCGCTCATCCGTCCCCTGGAGAACGCCATGTAGCGCTGCCCGAAGTACGGCACTGCGTAGATCAGGAACTGCGAGGTGACCTGCAGGTCCGGCTTTTGTCGCGGCACCGGGAGCGACGCGTCGACCAGCACCAGCCCGGCGACTGATTCGGGCTGCGCGTCGGCGGCGAGCAGCGAGACCATGCCACCCATCGAGTTGCCGACCACAACCGCCGGCGCCCCCACAATCTCGCGCAAGAACCGGTTCAGGATCGCGGCGTTGGCTTGCACGGAGGCCGCCCGCCCTGCGGAGGTGGACATGCCGAAACCGGGCAGATCGATGGCGTAGACGCGGCCGCGTTCGGCCAGCTCCGGCGCCACGAGCACCCAGTTCAGATGGGAGCCGCCCAGGCCGTGCACCAGCACGATCGGATCACCTTCGGGTGGTCCACCGAAGTCGACCCAGTGCACCGGGCCGTTGAAGTCGGCCAGGTGTCCGGTGCCACCCCAAGGCTGGGCGAAGGTCCATGGCGCGAGATTTTCGTGCTGTTCGGTGCTCTGCATCGCGATGTGGTCCTCCATCGGACTTGGCTGTAGAGCTGAAACATAAGAGGATATGTCTCACCCAGAGTAAGGGATCGAAATCTCCCTGGCGCACTCTGTGATTCTGGTCGACCGCGGAGGATTACATGAGCTTCAACCTGGCCACCATGCTTCGGGAATCTGCGTCCGCACATCCCGACAAGCCCGTGGTGCTGTTCGCCGGCTCGGGTGTGACCTACGCGCAGCTCGACGCGGCGTCGAGCCGCTGCGCGGCGGCGCTCGCGGCCAGCGGCCTCGAGCGCGGCGACGTGGTTGCGGTGCAGCTGCCGAACCTGCCCGAGTTCCTGGTGGCCTACTTCGGCATCCTGAAGGCCGGTCTGACGATGCTGCCGCTCAACCCACTGCTGAAGGCGCCCGAGATCGCCTACCACCTGAGTGACGCCCGCGCCCGGCTGCTTATCACCTTCCCGATGTTCCTCGAGGAGGCGGTCAAGGCGGCCGGTGAGGTGCCGCTCGTCGTCGTCCCGGTGCCCGGCGGCCAGGCACCGGACGGATTCCGGGCCTTCACCGACCTGCTCGTCGACCCGCCTGAGGATGCAGTGGCCGGTGACATCACCCCGACGAACGCCGACGACACCGCGGTACTCATCTACACCAGCGGCACGACCGGCAAGCCCAAAGGCGCCGAGCTCACCCATTTCCAGCTCTACATGAACTGTTCCGTCGCCGGGAACCTGTTCGGTGCCCGGCCCGATGACGTGCTGCTCGCGGTGCTGCCGTTCTTCCATGTTTTCGGGTTGTCGTCGGTCGTGAACATGTCGGTGCGCTTCGGCTGCACGCTCTCGGTGATGGCCCGGTTCGAGGCCAAGCCGGCCCTGGACGCGATCGAGGCCGACGGGATCACCGTCGTGCTCGGGGTGCCGACGATGCTGCAGGCCCTGATGGCGGAGGAGACCGAAGGCCGCGACCTGTCCAGGCTGCGGGTCGGCATTTCCGGCGGCGCGTCGCTGCCCGGCGACGTGCTGCGCGCGTTCGAGACGAAGTTCGGCATCGTCGTGCTCGAGGGCTACGGCCTGTCCGAGACGGCCAGCACCTCGTCGTTCAACAGCAGTGCCGAGGCGCGCAAGGTCCTCTCGATCGGGCAGCCGATCTGGGGCGTCGAGATGCGCATCGTCGACGAGCATGACAAGCGACTTGCCGTCGGGGCCGACAACATCGGCGAGATCGTGATCCGCGGGCACAACGTTATGAAGGGCTACCTCAACCGCCCCGAGGACACCGCTACCGCGTTCCGCAACGGCTGGTTCCACACCGGCGACCTCGGCTACGTCGACGACGACGGCTACTTCTTCATCGTCGACCGCAGCAAGGACCTCGTCATCCGCGGCGGCTACAACGTCTACCCGCGCGAGATCGAAGAGGTGCTCTACGAACACCCGTCGATCGCGGAGGCCGCCGTCATCGGCAAGCCCGACGACAAGCTCGGCGAGGAGGTAGTAGCGGTCGTGGCCCTGGTGCCGGGGGAGTCGCTCACCGCTGAGGACGTGATCGCCTATTGCAAGGAGCGGTTGGCCGCCTACAAGTACCCGCGCGAGGTGCGCTTCCTCGACAGCCTGCCCAAGGGCCCGACGGGCAAGATCCTGAAGACTGAACTGCGCGCGGGGTAGGTCCAGTGAGCTCACTGGCCGACTACGTGTCGTGGGTCGTCCCGGAGGGCACCGCGCCTCCGGCGGGCATTGCGCCGGAGATCTTTGCCGCGGCGGCGCGAGCTTTCGGGTCGGGTGAGCGCCTGGACATGCAGCAACTGGCCGGCAGCCTGGGCATCAGCCGGGCCACCCTCTACCGCCGTGCGGGCAATCGCGATCGGCTGTTCGCGGCGGTGATCTGGGCGAACAGCCGCGCAACCCTCGTCGATGCCCTGCGCCGGACCAACCGGCTGCGCGGCGTGCCCCGTGCCGTCGCGGTGGCGGCCCACGTGCTCACGGTCAGCGCCAGCAGCCTGCCGCTGCGGCATTTCCTCGCCACCGACCCCGAGGCGGCGTTGCGGGTGCTGACCGGCGCGCACGGCGGCGTTCAGGAGCACTTCATCGAGGCCTTCGAACGGCTGCTCGGGCTCGAGGCCGCGCGCGGGCATCTCGCGCTGAGCCTCGACCTGGCCAGCGTCTCGTACGCCATCGTGCGCCTGGCCGAGGCCTTCCTCTACGCCGACGTGATCGCTGACCGCGAGCGTGACATCGACCGGGCCGTCACGCTGATCGACGGTCTGTTGCGCGGGCTGGACACCACCGGCGCAGCTACGCCCTAGCCGGCGTCAGCGAAGAAGCGGCGCGGATTGTCGATGAGCATCGTGGTGATCTGCTCCTCGGTCACGCCGCGCTCGCGCAGCGCGGGCAGCACGTCGTCGTGGATGTGCGTGTAGTTCCAGTTCGGCACCGCGGCCTGCTTGACCTGCGGCGGGAACCAGTCGATATAGCAGGACGCGTCGTGCGCGAGCACCATCTGCCCGGCGTGCCCGCGGCGGCACAGCTCGGCGACGGTATCGACGCGCTGTTCGAAGGGCAGCAGCACGTCCAGGCCGAAGCGGTCCATACCGATGAAAGAACCTGCTGCCATCAGCGCGGTGAGGTGCTCCAGGTCGGTGCTGTCACCGCTGTGCCCGAGCACCACCCGGCTCAGATCGACGCCGGCATCGCGGAGGATGTCCTGCACGATCAGACCGGCCTGGATGTGTGGGTTGGTGTGGACGGTGATAGGCGCGCCGGTGCGAGTGTGCGCCGCGGCCACCGCCCGGATGACGCGCTCTACGCCGGGGGTGAGACCGGGCGCGTCGATCGCACATTTCAGAAAGGCCGCCTTCACGCCGGTGTCGGCGATGCGCTCGGTGAGATCGCGGACGAACATCGCGATCATCGGGTCCTCGCCGCCGAACAGCGTGTCCGGACCGACGTACTGCAGAAAGAACGGGAGGTCGTTGTACGTGTACAGCCCGGTGGCCGCGATGATGTTGATGTCGACCTCGGCGTTGACGCGCTGGATCCGTCGGATGTCGCGTCCCAGTCCGATGACTGTGGGGTCCGCGATGGTGTCGACGCCCAGGGCCTTCAGGGCGCTCAGCTTGGTCACCGCGTCGTCGACCCTGGCCTGCTCGTCCCAGTAGTCCGGGTAGTTGATCCGGATCTCCTCGCTGAGGACGAAGACGTGCTCGTGCATAAGCACGGTGCCCAGGTTGTCGGGACTTATCTGGCCACGGACGGTCTGCACCACGGGAAATACCCCCGGTTGAATAGGGTCGATGAGATCGCGAGCATGGCATCGCGGCCCACACCGGGTCCACCATGGCCCCATGCAACTGCCGCGCTCACTCGCCCGCTTCAACAAGAAGGTCACCAACCCGATCCAGTCTCGCTGGGCCGGCCAGCTCCGGCCGTGGATCATCCTCGTGCATACCGGCCGCCGCTCCGGTCGCGTGTATCGCACACCGCTGATTGCGTTCAAGCGCGGTGATCTGCTCATGATCGGCATCCTGTACGGCGAACAGTCGAACTGGGTGCGCAACGTTCTGGCCGCCGACGGCGCGCAGGTCATCCGCGGCGGCAAGCGGTACCGGCTGCGTAACCCGCACGTCGAGAATCCAGCCGGGCGAGGCGAGCTCTCCGCGACGGGCCGGCTATACGGACGGATCTCCGGTCGGTGCCTGGTCGCCGTCCTTGTCCCGATATCGCCCTAAGGCAGATGCCATCCCGTGTCAACCGCGGGGACGATTTCGGCGCATAGAGGTAGCGTGTATCCGAGCGGATTGGGCCGCTTTCCCGGATGGGAGCGATGCATTGACTGAAACACCAGTCGACGACGAGACGGAACCGCCAGTAATAGTCGACGATGACGATCTTCGCGAGAGCCTGGCCGCACTCTCCAGGCTCGCAACCGGGAACCTCGACCTCAAAGACGCTTTGACCCGAGTCGCCGAGTTCGCCGTTGCCGCCATTCCTGGCGCTGATGGCGCCGGACTCACCTTGTTGGAGGCCGGCCACAGCGACACCATCGTCGCCACCGCCGCCTTCGTGGCCGAGGTCGACGCCATCCAATATTCACTCGGCGAGGGCCCATGTATCACCGCCGCCGCGCACGGCCGCACCGTACGCTCCGGCGCCCTCGGCGACGACACCCAGTGGCCGCAGTTCGGTCCTAAGGTGAAGCGCCTCGGCGTCCACAGTGTGCTGTCGCTACCGCTGCTGATTCCGGGTGGTGTCGTGGGCGCGATGAACGTCTATGCCCATCGCGAGAACCAGTTCGACAAACACGCAATCGAGATCGGCGAACTATTCGCGGTTCCCGCGGCGATCGCGGTACAGAACGCACAGGTACTCGCTCAGACCAAGCGCCTGGCACAGCAACTGCAGGCCGCCCTCACCAGCCGCGCTGTCATCGACCAGGCGCTGGGCATCCTGATGAGCCGCACGGGCAGCACGTCCGATCAGGCCTTCGACCGGCTGCGCGACCGTAGTCAGGCCGACAACGTGAAGCTGCGCGAGGTGGCGCAGCGTGTCGTCGATGAGGCGGTTCGGCGAGCGCGGGCCCGGCACAGCTCCTGACCGGGCCGAGCTTCAGCGGTCGTGCGGTGACGGCGGTCGGCTCAACGCGTTCAGGATGCGCTGCGCCGTGGCGGGGATGTCACGGCTCTCGGCCTCGGCTTGACGTTGCAGCTCGGCTCGCGCCGATTGGGGTGTGTGGCCGCGCTCGATGAGCGCGCCGATGGCGCGATTGATGGTCGCGTGCTCACGCAGGCCCAGAACGCCGTTCGAGGGCGCCGGGACGGCCAGGTGCTCATCCAGCACGAAGGTCGAGGGATCCAACTCGAGCACCCAGGCCAGGTCGGCGGCCAGATCGACGAATGCTCCGGGCACGGTGGCGTACACGACCAGTGAGCTCCCGGTTTCGCTCCCGGCCACGGTGGCCAAGGGGATGCTCAGCGAAGTGGCAGCGATTGCGTTGGGCTCGCTCGCGGTGAAGCTGATCCGATGCCCGTCCGCCGCGATCGTGATCGTCAGCCCGACATAGGAATCCACGGCCACCCGCAGCTGACGGGCCAGCGACTGCAGCACCGGCTCAAGGCGGCCGTTGGTCTTGTGGACCGCGGCAGACAGCAGAGCCAGATCGGCCGCCAATGCTGCCGAGAGATCCACGACGGCCCCTTGGGGCGTCCCGATCGCTGTCTGCTTCGTGCCGGTCCGGTGACGGCGGGGTTGTCGTCGTCGGCGCCCGAGCCTGAGGCGGGTCGGGTCCCGGACACTGGCGTCAGAACACCGACCTTACGCGCTACGGCACCGCAACCACGATTCCTCAGGCGACCAGCGCCTGCCCGTCGGCATCTCGAGCGGGCAGGCTCAGAGCACGCTGCACAGGGTGTGCGAGTATTTTGAGACGGTTGGACCCGCAGCCGGCCCGGACCGAACCGCCGACGATTTGCGACTCTGGACGAGTTCACGCTCCCTGCCGGGAGTTTCGGTGATCTCCTCGAGGATGATAATGACTTTGAGGACGAACGATCCGCGCGCGGCGCTCAGACCTGGCCTGCGTTACGACTCCAAACGCGAACTGACCTACGCCAAACCAGTCTGGCGCGGCTGGATGCACCTCGTGGGCTTCGAGGTCTCCCTGGTCGTGGGCACCCTGCTCGTCGTCCATGCGCACGGCGTGGCCGAGACCGGATCGGCCGGGATCTACGCAGGAACGGTCAGTGGCCTGTTCGGCACCAGCGCGCTTTACCACCGCGGCAACTGGGGCGCGAAAGCGCACCAACTGCTGCAGCGCCTGGATCACGTCATGATCTTCCTGCTCATCGCTGGAACCGCGACGCCGGTCTTCCTGCTCGTCGTCAAGGGCAGCGCGGGCACTGTGCTGTTGAGCGTGATGTGGTCGCTGACCGCGCTCGCCCTGCTGACCCACCTGGTGTGGATGGACGCGCCAGAGGTGCTCGTGGGCGGGACCTTCATCGGACTAGGCTGCGTGGGAGGTGCGGCGCTGCCGTTCGTGTGGATGCGCGTAGGCATCGCCGCGTTCGCACTGATGCTGTCCGGGGGTCTGCTGTACGTCATCGGTGCCCTGCTCTACCACCGGCGCCGGCCCGATCCGGCGCCGACTGTGTTCGGGTTCCACGAGGTGTTCCACGCCTTTGTCAGCGCAGGGGCGGCGGCGCACTACGTGGTGATCGCATTACTGATCATGTGATTGCTCGCCGCTGAATCACAGCCGCCGAGCCGCGACGAGAGGACAACGAATGGGCCGCAAGAGCAAAGTTCAGCGGGCAGTTCAGCACAATGTCGGAGAGGCACGCGATCTTGCCGGGTCCGCGGTCGAGTCGGTTCGTGGGCACGCCGTTGCCGCAGGCGAGAGCGTCGGCAGCGCGGTCAGCTCGGCCTTCGACGACGTCGCCGCGCGCAGCCGCCGGGCGCGCAAGAAGGCGCGCAAGCGGGCCAAGAAGCAGACCAGCTCAGCCCGTTCCTCGGCCCAGAGCACCGTCCAAAGTGCTCGCCGGCAGTCCGCGCGGCAGTTGCGCAAGGCGGCCGTGATTGCCGCTGAGCAGGCCGAGAAGCGCGCCGCCCAGCTCGATCCGCCGCGACGCAAGCGTGGCCGGATCCTGACCGCCGGTCTGGCGCTGGCCGCAATCGGTGCGGTCGCCGTCAAGGCTCAGGGTGCCAAGGCGCAAGCGTCCAAACCGAGCACCCCAACGGGGAACTGAGAGGCCCAGCACATCACCGATGCCGGCCTGAGCGCCGCACCCGAGACCGAGGCACACTCGGCGCCGGAGACGGGGTTTACCCACCGGCAGATCCTGGTGATCATGTCGGGGCTCATGCTCGGCATGTTCCTGGCCGCGCTGGATCAGACGATCGTGTCGACCGCACTGCCGACGATCGTGGGCGACTTCCACCGCAGCGATCTGCTGTCGTGGGTGATCACCTCGTATCTGCTGGCCAGTACCGCATCCACGCCGCTGTGGGGCAAAGCCGGCGATCTCTACGGGCGCAAGCGGCTGTTCCAGCTCGCGATCATCGTGTTCCTGGTGGGCAGCGTTCTCTGCGGCGCGGCGCAGAACATGTACGAACTGATCGTCTTCCGCGGTGTGCAGGGCATCGGCGGCGGTGGCCTGATCTCGCTGGTCTTCGCGATCATCGGCGACGTCATCTCGCCGCGCCAGCGCGGTCGCTACCAGGGCTACTTCGGCGCGGTGTTCGGCATCTCCAACGTCATCGGGCCGCTCGCTGGCGGCTTCTTCGTCGACAACCTGAGCTGGCGCTACATCTTCTACATCAACCTGCCGCTCGGCATCCTGGCGCTGATCGTGACGAACCGCGTGCTGACGCTGACCGAACGCAAGCGCACGGTGCAGATCGACTGGTGGGGGGCGCTGCTACTGGTGGCGGGCGTGTCCGCGGTCCTGCTCGCCACCCAGTCCGGCGGCAAGGACTACCCGTGGGCCTCGGTCCAGATCGTCGGCTTGTTCGGGCTCGGTGGGCTGCTGATCGCCGCCTTCGTGCTGCGAGAGCGATCGACGCCGGAGCCGATCCTGCCGCTTTCGTTGTTCCGGATGCGGATCTTCACGGTGAGCAACACGGTGGCATTCATCAGCGGCATCGCGATGTTCGGCGCGCTGGCCTTTTTGCCCCAGTACCTGCAGTTGGTGCACGGTGTCTCGGCCACCAAGTCGGGTCTGCTGTTGTTGCCACTGCTTGTCGGGCTGTTGTTCATGAGCATCGCGTCAGGTCGTTACATCTCGCGCACCGGCAACTATCGGTGGTTCCCGTTGATCGGCACGGTGCTGGTCACCGTCGGGTTGGCGCTGCTCAGCCGGATCGGTGCGCACACCTCACTGTTGATCATCAGTGGCGACATCCTGATCTTCGGCGCCGGCCTCGGTCTGTTCATGCAGGTGCTGACCCTGGTCGTTCAGAACGCCGTGCCGAGGGGACAGATGGGCGTCGCGACGTCGTCGGTCACGTTCTTCCGCTCGATGGGCGGCACACTCGGCGCATCGGCGCTCGGTGCAGTGCTCACGGCGCGGCTGATGGTCGAGCTGCCCCGGAACCTGCCCAAGTCCGGGTCCAGCGGCGGCGGCGGCGACAAGGTGTCACAGATCATCCAGAGTCCGCAGGCCGTGAATGCGCTCAGGCGCTCAAACCCCGCGTTGCACGAAGGCATCATCGTGGCCTACTCGCATGCGATCGACACGATGTTCCTGATCGCCGTGCCGATATCGTTTCTGAGCGTGGTAGCGGCGTTGTTCATTCGACAGGTCCAACTGCGCGACGCTGCGCCGGCGAGCGAGCAGGCCGCTTTCGCACCAGAGGGAGCCGCCTGATGCCTGGGGTCACGATCGCCGCCGGCTACGGCGCCGGGGGCAGTGTCATCGCTCCTGCCGTGGCGCGGGCGTTGGGTTTGACGCTGCTCGATCGGGCGATCAGCGTGGCGGTCGCAGCCGAGTTGGGTGTCAGCGTTCGCGAGGCCGAGACGGCCCAGCCGTCGCGATCATTGGCCGACCGGTTCCTGTCGTTGCTGGCCCCGCTGGCCGGCGGCGTCCTCGGCGCCGGAACCGACGCAGCGCCGCCGAACGATGAGCCGCTGCCGGACGACGCCGCGGCCTTCCGCGACCAGGCCGAACGGGTCATGCGCACTGCGTTGTCGAGTGGAGCGGTCATCCTGGGTCGAGCTGGCTCCGCCGCGTTCCGGCACGAACCGGACGTGTTGCGGGTGCAACTGTTCGGGCCCCGCGCGGCGCGGCTGGCGCAAGCGATGCGCTTCGACGGCGTCGACCTGCCCACCGCCGAAGCGCG
>JBDTXT010000046.1:0-11240 GCA_040006035.1 Pseudonocardiales bacterium
TCTACGCAACCATCCATCTCGAGCGCGACAGCCAGAAGGGGATCGTGATCGGCCACCAGGGCTCTCGGCTGAAGCACATAGGCAGTCGGGCCCGCGCCGGCATCGAGGAGCTGCTCGGCGGTCGAGTGCACCTCGACCTGCATGTCGCCGTCGAGTCAGATTGGCAGCGGGACCCCAAGAAGCTCGATCGGCTGGGCTTCTGACTTGTTGACCAACTATCGCGCCGCCCTGCGGGCGCCGGGAGCCCCCGCGTTCAGTGGCGCCAGCTTCATCATGCGGTTGCCCATCGCGGTCTACCCGATCGCGCTCGTGCTGCTGATCTCGATCAAGACCGGGCACTACTCGTTCGCCGGCGTGCTGAGCGGTATCTACGTCTTCGCGAACGGGCTCGGGAATCCCGTGCTCGCCCGCATCGTCGACCGCTACGGGCAGAGCCGCGTGCTGCTGCCTGCGACGCTGGTGCACATCGGCGGCACCGTCGCGATCGTCCTGCTGGCCGAGTCCGACGCCGCGGACTGGACGCTCGTCGCGCCGACGGTGGTGTGCGGGTTCTCCTACCTGTCGGTCGGTTCCTTGGTGCGGGCGCGGTGGTCGCATGTGTTGGCCGGCCGGCCCGAGCTCACCACCGCCTACTCGCTGGAGTCGACGCTCGACGAGGTGATCTTCACCGTCGGACCGTTGCTCGCGACCGTGCTGGCGACCCAGCTCGATCCGATCGTCACGTTCCTGCTGGCCGCTGCGCTGGTGGGCTTCGGTGCGGTGTGGCTGCAGCGCCAGCGGGCGACCGAGCCGCCGGCGCACGAGGCGGGCACCCCGCGGCACGGGTCAGCGCTGCGCTACCGCGGCATGCCATTGCTCGTCCTGGCCGCGGCCGGCATGGGCGCGATCTTCGCCAGCGCCGAGGTGACGATGATCGCCTTCTGCGGCCAGCACGGGTCCAGCGGGCTGGCCGGGGTGCCGCTCGCGTGTTTCGCGGTCGGCAGCGGGGTGTCCGGATTCGTCTACGGCTCGCGGACCCGGGCCGGCGGCATGCTGCACCGCTTTCGTCGCCAGTCGCTGATGTTTGCGGTGCTGCCGGTGCTGTTCCTGGCCGCGGTCAACATCCCGGTGCTGGCCGTTCTCGCCTTCGTGGTCGGCCTGGGCATAGCGCCGACGCTGATCACCTCCTTCGGCCTGGTCGAACAGATCGTGCCCGGCAAGGCGCTGACCGAGGGGATGGCGTGGCTGACCACCGGCCTGTCGGTCGGCTACGGCGCCGCGGCTGCTCTGGTCGGCCGGCTCGCCGACGCCCACGGGGCCAGGTTCGCGTTCACCGTGACGATCGGGTCGGGCCTGCTGGTCGGTGCTTTCGCGCTGGCCCTGCACGCCCAACTGCGCGACCCTGCCGTCGAGTCGGAATCGGCCGTCGTCAGCTGACGGTGCGACGATGGAGCGATGCCGCTCTACCGTGACGAAGCGGTCGTCCTCCGCGTGCAGAAGCTGGGCGAGGCCGACCGGATCGTGACGCTGCTCACCCGCAAGCACGGCCGGGTGCGCGCGGTCGGCAAGGGCGTGCGGCGCACGACGTCGAAATTCGGCGCCAGCCTCGAACCGGGCAGCCACATCGACGTCCAGCTGCACAGCCGCCTGCCCGACGGGCAGCACCCGCCCGGCCACCAGCGCGGCCTCGACCTGGTCATCCAGACCGAATCGCTCGGCTCTTACGGTGCGCAGCTGGCCTCGGACTACTCCAGTTGGACGGCCGTCTCGGCCATCTGCGAGACCACTGAGCGCCTCACCGAGGAGGGCGAACCGGCGCTGCGGCTCTACCTGCTGATCGTCGGCGCGCTGCGGGCCCTCGTCGAGCGGGTGCATCCGTCCGGCCTCATCCTCGACGCTTTCCTGATCCGCGCGATGTCCAACGCCGGCTGGGAGCCGGCTCTGACCGAGTGCGCCAAGTGCTCGGCGCCCGGCCCGCACACGGCGTTCAACGTGGCGGCCGGGGGAGCGATGTGCGAGAACTGCCGCCCCACCGGCTCGGCCCGTCCGCAGCGGGAGTCCGTCGAGCTGATGGGCGCCCTGCTGGGCGGCGATTGGACCGTGGCCGACGCGAGTGACGAACCCGCCCGCCGCGAGACCAGCGGGCTGGTCGCGGCACATCTGCAGTGGCACCTTGAACGCGGCCTGCGCTCCCTCCCTCTTGTCGAGCGCACCTGACCCCGCGTCGGCGCCGGTACCGTATGCCGGATGACGTCGCCGCCCAACCGCAGTGCCGCCGGCCGCATCCTCGGCCGGGCGCGCGGGCGCACGAGCGACTGGCCCGAGCCGCCGCCGCACCCATCCGGCGCCCGCCCGCCGGCGATCCCGGCCGATCTCGTGCCCCAGCACGTCGCGATCGTGATGGACGGCAATGGCCGCTGGGCGCAGGCTCGCAACCTGTCGCGCACCGAAGGGCACCGGGCCGGTGAGGCCGCGCTGATGGACGTGCTGCACGGCGCGATTGAGCTCGGCGTGTCCACCGTGTCGGCGTACGCGTTCTCGACGGAAAACTGGCGCCGCTCGCCCGAGGAGGTCCGCTTTCTGATGGGCTTCAACAAGGACGTCATCAAGCGCCGTCGCGACGAGCTGGGCGCGCTGGGCGTGCGCATCCGCTGGGCTGGACGCCGGCCGCGGCTGTGGCGCAGCGTCATCGACCAGCTCGAGGACGCCGAGCAGTTCACCCGCGACAACGACCGGCTCACCCTGCAGTTCTGCGTCAACTACGGCGGGCGGGCCGAGCTCGTCGACGCCACCCGCGCGATCGCCAGGGCCGTCGCGGCCGGCACCCTCAGCCCGGCCAAGATCGACGAGCGCACCATCGCCGCTCATCTCGACGAGCCGGGGCTGCCCGACGTCGACCTGTTCATCCGCACCTCGGGTGAGCAGCGCACGTCGAACTTCCTGCTGTGGCAGTCGGCCTACGCCGAGCTCGTCTTCGTCGACACCCCGTGGCCGGACTTCGACCGCCGGCACCTGTGGGCCGCGTGCTTGTCCTACGCCCAGCGCGATCGCCGCTTCGGCGCTGCCGGCCCGGTCGAGCCGACATGATCTCGGTGACCCACTTCGCAGCTGCGGACGACGGCTTCGCCGAGCGCGCGCGCGTCGCCCTCGAGGCGCTCGCTGCGCGCCCCGGCTACCTGCGCGGCACCGTGGGCCGCTCGACCGATGACGCCGAGCGCTGGGTGCTCATCACCGAATGGCACAACGTGGGCTCCTACCGCCGCGCCCTGGGCAACTACGAGGTGAAGCTGCACGCCTCCCCGCTGCTGGCCGACGCCCTGGATCTGCCGAGCGCGTTCGAGCCACTGATCGAGATCGCGCCCGGTGGCGCGGCGGTGCTGAAACAGAGCGACCGCTCATGAGCAGCAGCCCGCCCGACCTCAAATCCGGCTTTGACCCCGTCACCGCCGCTGCTGAGCCCCAATTGCGACGCGGGCGGGGTCAAAGCCGCACGTGGCGGATCGAGCGGCCGGACTGGGTGACTCCCGGCCTGCTCACCTGGACCCGCTGGGTCTCGATCATCGGCTGGCTCGCGGCGTTCTCAATCAAGATCTATCGCGACGGCGTGCCGTTCGACCGCGAGCAGTTGCTGCTGTGGTTCGTCATCGGGCTGGTCGCGGCGAGCATCGGCAAGCGGTCGGTGTGGTCGGCGATTTTCGACTTCCTGCCGTTCGCCCTCGTCCTGATCGCCTACGACTACCTGCGCGGGCTGGCCGACACCCTCGGCATGCCGACCTGGTGGCACCCCCAGCTCGACGTCGACAAGTTCCTGTTCGGCGGCACCGTGCCGACCATCTGGCTGCAGGAGCACTTCAAGTACGCACAGGCCAATTGGTGGGACGTGACGGTCACCCTGACCTATGTCTCGTTCTTCGTGCTGCCCTATCTCGCTGCCGCCGTGTTCTGGCTGCGCAGCCGGGCCGAGTTCCGCCGCTGGGCCGGCCGCTTCGTCGCGCTGTCCTTCTTGGGGTTCGGGCTGTTCGCGCTCATCCCGGCCGCCCCGCCGTGGGCCGCGGCCAAGTGCTCGGCGGCACAGGTCGCCGATCACCCGTCCCACCCGCTTTGCATGCGCTTCAGCCAGCGCTTCGTTCCGCACGGTGGGCTGCTGGGCCCGGTCGAACACCCCCGCCCCGGCGCTTCGGCTTACTTCGAACGGCTGTCCGGACGCGGCTGGCCCAAGTTGCACCTGGGTATCGCCCAAGGACTGCTCGACAAGGGCCAGGCCACCGTCGATCAGGTCGCCGCCGTCCCGTCGCTGCACGCCGGCGGCACGATGCTGTTCGTGATCTTCATGTGGCGCCGGGTGCGGGTGTGGTGGAAGGCGGTGCTCGTCGCCTACCTCGTCCTGATGGCGGTTGCGCTGGCCTACGCCGGTGAGCACTACATCTCCGACGTCCTCGCGGGCTGGTTGGCGGCGGCCGTGGTGTGCGCGGTGTTCGAGTCCTTCGAGCGGCGGCGGCGAAAGCGGTCGAAGCCGGTCGATACGCTGGCCGAACCGCCGCACGCCCCTGCGCCGACCGCCAGCCGGATGGAGAACCCGTGCCCACCGATCGCAACGACGCCGTCGTCAACCTGAGCAAACGACGCGGCTTCGTCTTCCCGTCCAGCGAGATCTACGGGGGCAGCCGCTCGGCCTGGGACTACGGGCCGCTGGGCGTCGAACTCAAGGAGAACATCCGCCGCCAGTGGTGGCGCTCGATGGTGACCGGCCGCGACGACATCGTCGGCATCGATTCGGCCGTCATCCTCTCGCCGCAGGTGTGGGAGGCCTCCGGGCACGTCGCGACCTTCTCCGACCCGCTGGTCGAGTGCACGAACTGCCACCACCGCTTCCGGGCCGATCACCTCGAGGAGGAGTTCGAGGCCCGCAAGGGCCGCCCGGCTGAGGGCGGCCTGGCGGGGATTCCGTGCCCGAACTGCGGCACCCGGGGGGCCTGGACCGAGCCCAAGCAGTTCTCCGGCATGCTCAAGACCTACCTGGGCCCGGTCGAGGATGACTCGGGGCTGCACTACCTGCGCCCCGAGACGGCCCAGGGAATCTTCATCAACTTCCTCAACGTGATGACCACCGCCCGCAAGAAGCCGCCGTTCGGCATCGCCCAGACCGGCAAGAGCTTCCGCAACGAGATCACGCCGGGCAATTTCATCTTTCGCACCCGCGAGTTCGAGCAGATGGAGATGGAGTTTTTCGTCCCACCCGGCAGCGACGAGGAGTGGTTCGACTACTGGCTGCAGCAGCGTTGGGACTGGCACGTGGGGCTGGGCATCAATCCCGACAACCTGCGCCATTACGAACACCCGAAAGAGAAGTTGTCGCACTATTCGAAGCGCACCATCGACATCGAATACCGCTTCAAGTTCGGTGGTTCGGAGTTCGCCGAACTCGAGGGAATCGCCAATCGCACCGATTTCGACCTCACCACCCACTCGAAGCACTCAGGAACCGAGCTCACCTACTTCGACCAGGAAAACAACGAGCGCTGGACGCCGTATGTCATCGAACCGGCGCTGGGCCTGACTCGCTCGACACTCGCCTTCCTCCTGGATGCCTACAGCGAGGACGAGGCGCCCAACGCGAAGGGCGTGCCGGAAAAGCGAACCGTGCTGCGACTGGACAGGCGCCTGGCGCCGGTCAAGGCGGCAATCCTGCCCCTGTCACGCAATGCCGACCTGTCTCCGATAGCGCGCGACCTGGCCGCCCAATTGCGCAAGAACTGGAACGTCGAGTTCGACGACGCACAGGCGATCGGGCGGCGTTACCGCCGCCAGGACGAGATCGGCACGCCGTTTTGCGTAACAGTGGACTTCGACACACCCACGGATCATGCTGTCACCGTGCGTGAGCGTGATTCGATGTCACAGGAACGAATAGCGCTCGACCACGTCGAGTCCTACTTGGCACAAAGACTGATCGGCGCCTGACCAAGCTCGCTCAGCAAGTCGGTCATCAAAACCTGCAACGAGGAGAGACACCACATGACATATCCCGGATCTGGCGGGCCTGGCTGGCCCGGTGACCCGTCGGGCCAGAACCCGAACCAGCCCGGCCAGCCCGGCGGCAGTCCACCCAGCGGTGGCCAGCCCGGCTACGGCCAGCAGCCGGCTGGTGGCCAGCCCCCGTTTCAGCCCCCGAATCCGACGACGCAGATGCCCGCGGTGCCGCCGAGCTACGGCGCGCCGCCACCGCCCTACGGCCAGCAGCCGGGTGCATACGGGCAGCCGGGTGCATACGGGCAGCCGGGCGGCTACGGCCCGCAGCCGCCCGTACCGCCGGGGTACGGCTCTCCATACGGCCCACAGCCGCCCCGGCCGGGTAGCAGTAAGACCCCGCTGATCGCCGCGATCATCGTGCTGCTGCTCATCGCTGGCGGGGTAGTCACCTTCCTGCTGGTCAGCAAGGACGACAAGAAGAAGCCTGTCGCAAGAACTACGCCACCCACCTCGACGAGCGTCCAGACAACCAGCAGCGGCTTTCCGTCGACACAGTCATCGGATACCTCGGCGTCATCGGGTTTCCCGTCATCCAGTAGCTCGGGCGGCTCGTCCGGCGACATCACCGAGACCGACGCCCGCAAGGTCGTCGTGCGCTACCTCGACGACGTCAATTCGCAGGACCGCACCGACGCCGAGACGTTGATCTGCCCGGAGCTGCGCGACGCCTGGCGTACGTCGATCGACAAGTCCAGCGGTGACTTCACCGTCACCGTGACGAACGCGAGGTTCCAGGGCTCCACCCCGGCCTCGGCCGGGCTGGATCTCAAGTACTCACTCGACGTCAAGTCGATCAAGACCAGCCAGACCGGCGTCAGCCCGGTGACCTTCACCGTCGTCGACCGCAGCGGCGAACTGTTGATCTGCGGCGAGAAGTAGGTTCGCCCCGGCCCGCCCGCGTGATCGGGCGGGCCGGCGCTCATTCCGTACCGTGAAGCCATGAGCAAGACCTCGGCGCTGCCGCTGCGGCTTGGCGATCGCGTGGTCGCCGACCCGCCGGTCGTGCTCGCCCCGATGGCCGGGATCACCAACACCGCATTCCGGCGGCTGTGTCGCGAGGCGATGCAAGGCTCGCTCGCGCCCGGACAAGCTGGTGGGCTGTTCGTCAGCGAGATGATCACCTCGCGCGCGCTGGTCGAGCGCAACCCGAAGACGATGCGACTGGTGCGTTTCGAGCCCGACGAGCAGCCCCGCAGTATCCAGCTCTATGGCGTCGATCCCGACGTGGTCGGCGCGGCCGTGGGCATGGTGGTCGCCGACGACCTGGCCGACCACGTCGACCTCAACTTCGGCTGCCCGGTGCCCAAGGTGACCCGCAAGGGCGGTGGCGCCGCGCTGCCATGGCGGATGGGATTGTTCGACGACATCGTGACGGCCGCGGTGCGGGCGGCCGACGGAGCCGTTCCGGTGACGATCAAGATGCGCATCGGCATCGACCGCGATCACCACACCTACCGCGAGGCAGCACTTCGTGCCCAGGACGCCGGCGTCAAGCACGTTGCATTGCACGGCCGGACCGCCGCCGATTTCTATGGCGGCACGGCCGACTGGGCCCCGATCGCTGAACTGGCGCAATTGCTCGATATCCCGGTGCTCGGCAACGGTGACATCTGGGAGGCCGACGATGCGGTTCGGATGATGCGCGAGACGGGTTGTGCCGGCGTCGTCGTCGGCCGTGGCTGCCTCGGCCGGCCCTGGCTGTTCGCCGATCTGGCCGCCGCGTTCGAGGGCCGACCGGAGCGGGCCCGACCCGGGCTGGCCGAGGTCGCGCGCATGATGCGCCGCCACGCACAGCTGTTGGCGCAGTGGATGGGGGAGCAGCGCGGCGTCACCGACTTCCGCAAGCACGTCGCCTGGTACCTGAAGGGTTTCGCCGTCGGCAGTGAGCTGCGCGCAGCGCTGGCGGGTGCGTCGAGCCTGGCGCAACTCGACGGCCTGCTCGCCACCCTTGACCTCGACCAAGCGTTCCCGGCCCAGGTCGTGGGTCAGCCCCGCGGCCGCACCAGTGGCGCCCGCGCGGTGTCGCTGCCCGAGGGCTGGCTGGCCAGCGCGGGTTCACGCAGTGTCCCGGCCGGAGCCGAGATGGCCCACAGCGGTGGGTGACCGACCGCTACGGGAAGGCGGGCACCCGGTCGTCCTTCGGCGCGGGCATCTCGTCGTCGGACCGGACGTACGGGCCGGGCTTCGGGCGTGACTCCCCGCCGGGGAACGCCAGCCGGATGATCGTGCGCTGCACATTGCCCCACTGCTTGCGAAACGGTCCGGTGTTGTAGGGCAGGCCGTACTTCTCGCACACCTCCTTTACCCGAGGAGCGATCTCCTTGTACCGCGAGCTCGGCAGATCCGGGTAGAGGTGGTGCTCGACCTGGAAGGACAGGTTGCCGCTCATGAAATGGAAGAAGTCGCTGCCGTCGATGTTGGCCGCGCCGATGAGCTGGCGCACGTACCAGGCACCACGGGACTCGTCGGCGACCTCGTCCTCGGTGAACATGTAGGTCTGATCCGGGAAATGCCCGCAGAAGATGATCGCGTTCGACCAGAAGTTGCGGACGATGTTCGCCGTGACGTCGGCCCACAGCGTCTGGCGCCAATGCCGTCCCGACAGCGCCGGGTAGGCCACGTAGTCCTTCAGGATCTGGCGGCGGGCCTTGATGCCGATGGCCTTGAGCTCGTCGCGCACCTGGGCCTTCGACTTCTCGCCTTTGCGGATCTTGTCGAAGTCGAGGTCGTGGACCGCCACTCCCCACTCGAACAGCGCCATGAGCAGCACGTTGTAGATCGGCTGGAACAGGAACAACGGGTGCCACTGCTGGCGCGGGTCGACGCGCATGATTTCGTAGCCGACGTCCTTGTCCTTTCCGATGACGTTCGTGTACGTGTGGTGGACGAAGTTGTGCGAGTGCTTCCACGCCGCCGCCGGTGACGCGGTGTCCCAATCCCAGGTGGACGAGTGGATGTTCGGGTCGTTCATCCAGTCCCACTGCCCGTGCAGCACGTTGTGCCCGATCTCCATGTTCTCGACGATCTTGGCCACAGACAGGCCGGCCGTGCCGAGCACCCAGGCGGGCTTCCAGCGCGAGCCGAGGACGAGCACCACGCGCGACATGGCCGCCAGCCTGCGGTGGAACTGGATGATGCTGCGGATGTAACGCGCATCGGAGTCACCCAGATCGACCCGGACCTGCTGGCCGATGTCTTCGAACTTCTTGCCCAGGTCCTCGAGCTGTTCCACGGTGAGGCGGTGCAGGGGATTGGTGTCGGCGCTTGGCACGAGCAGCTCCTTCGATGAGTCGGATTTCAAAGGTCGACTTCGACGTGCCCCTCGGGGGCGTTGATACAGACGCGCACCATCTGGCCGCTGGCCTGAGTCAGCTCGCCGGTGCGCAGGTCGCGGACGGTCCCCTCGCGCAGGCGTCCTACGCAGGTGTGACAGATACCCATTCGGCAGCCGAACATCAACTTGGCGCCGGCGTTCTCCCCGCCGACCAGGATCGACATTCCGGGCTCGCACTCGGTGTCGCAGTCGCTCACGCGCAGGTGCACGGTGCCGCCTGAGCCCTCGCCTCCGCCGGTACCGATGACCGGCTGGAAGCGCTCGGTGTGCAGTTGGCCGTCAAGTCCGTCGCCCTCGAAGCACTCCCGGACCGCGTCGATCATCTTGCGCGGGCCGGACAGGAACGTCTCGCGATCGCGCCAGTCCGGGCAGAGCCTGTCGAGCTGATCAGGGCTGAACCGCGGGTCGCGGCTGGTGTGGATCTCGCAGAGTTGGTAGCCCTCGTGGCGCTTGGCCAGCCGGCGCAGCATGCCGCCGAAGATCATGTCCTCGGCATCGCGGCTGCTGTGCACATGCACTGCATCGGCCAGGGCGTCGCGGCGCTCCAGCTCTCGCAGCATGCTCATGATCGGCGTGATCCCGCTGCCGGCCGATAGGAACAGCATCTTCGGCCGGCAGGGGACCGGAATGCCGAACGTCCCCTCGACCTCGCCCAGGAACACCACCTGCCCGGGCTGCGCCTGCCGTACGAAGATGGGCGACATCCGGCCACCCTCGGTGTACTTGACCGTGATCGACAGGACGCCTTCGGGATGGCTCGGGTCCGAGGTGATCGTGTAGGCCCGCCAGCGGCGGATGCCATTGACCTCCATCCCGATACGCAGGTACTGCCCGCTCACATGCCCGGGCCAGGGGAAGTCGGGTTTGATCACGACGGTGGCCGCGTCGGCGGTCTCGCGACGGATCCGCACGATGGTCCCAGTGAGTTCACGCGTGGACCACTTCGGGTTGATCAGCGCCAGATAATCGTCGGGCAGCAGCGGCGTCGTCAGCGCCCTGGCCAATCGCAGAGCGCGGCGACGGGCCGTAGAAATCTCGGGTCGTGCGCTGGTTTCGACCATGTCCCGATCCCGAGCATCGATTACCTATGACGGTGTGTTCCCGCTTCTCACCGAATCAAACGAGTGCACAAGTGTCAACTCAAACTGGGGAAGCAGGCCTCGGTGTGACCAACCCCGCCGCGGTCATAGGCTGGGCGCCACGCCACATTGTTTGAGCTGACGGAGCGCCCCATGCCTAAGTACGTCTACGACTTCGCCGAAGGCAACAAGGACCTGAAGGACTTGTTGGGGGGCAAGGGCGCGAACCTGGCCGAGATGACGAACCTGGGGCTCCCGGTACCGCCCGGGTTCATCATCACCACCGAGGCATGCAAGGCCTACCTGCACAGTGGCCGCCAGCCCGAGGAGATGGAGGCCGAGGTATCGCAACACCTCAAGTCGCTCGAGTCCACGATGGGCAAGAAGCTCGGCCAGTCCGACGACCCGCTGCTCGTCTCGGTGCGTTCCGGGGCCAAGTTCTCGATGCCCGGGATGATGGAGACGGTCCTGAACATCGGGCTCAACGACCAGTCGGTGCGGGGTCTCGCCGCGCAGGCGGGCAATGAGCGCTTCGCCTTCGACTCCTACCGGCGACTCATCCAGATGTTCGGCAAGACCGTGCTCGGCATCGCGGGCGAGCATTTCGACGACACGCTCGAGGCGGCCAAGCACGCCAAGGACACCACCGACGACCTGGACCTCGACGCCGACGACATGCGCCAGCTCGTCGAGGCCTACAAAGAGATCATCGTCAAGCAGGCCGGCCGGCCGTTCCCGCAGGACCCCCGCGAGCAGATGGACCTGGCGGTCCGGGCCGTGTTCGACTCGTGGAACACCGAGCGGGCGGTCATCTACCG
>JBDTXT010000047.1:0-11131 GCA_040006035.1 Pseudonocardiales bacterium
CATTGACCCAACCCGCGACGACGAGGTAATGGTCACGCCGAGCTTCGTAGCCAAATATCACAAGGGCGTCGGCGACACGCTCGTACTCGATCTGCCGAGCACCCCACAGCTCGCCAACGCGTCCGAGGAAGAACCGACCCGCTACGACGGCCCGCACCTCAGGATGCACATCGTCGGAGTCGGCCGTTCGCCGTTGGCGACGCTAGGCGCACCGGCGGGCGTATTGATATCGCCCGGCGTAGTCGCGCGCCACCCGGCGAACACGCTCGGCGATCCGCAGGACCCGAACAATCCGCTCTACATCAACGCCTGGGTGCGGCTGCGCGGCGGCGAAGCCGCACTCCCGCAGCTGCGCCGCGACATCGCTCTGGTGAGTCGCCGCTCGGACATTGACATCCTCGATGTTCCGGACCTGCTGCGCTCGGGTCAGCGCTCGATCGCATTCGAGTCGCGTTGCTTGGTCGCGTTCGCCGGCGCGGCGTTCGCTGCCGCGTTGGTGCTGATCGGGCAGGCGATCGCCCGCTACGCCGCCGCCAGCACAGCCGAGCTGCAGACGATGCGTGCGCTCGGCATGACGCCTAGGCAGTCCATCGCCATGGCGGCAGCCGGACCGACGATTGCCGGGGTTGCCGGCGCCTCGTTGGGAGCGTTCGCCGCCTACGTCGCTGCGCATTGGTTCCCGATCGGCGATGCGGCTCTCGCCGAGCCGGCACCTGGCGCGAAGGTCGACTGGCTCGTCTTCGCGCCAGGAATCGCGTTGACCTGCCTGCTCGTCTCGGGTGGGGCCGTGATGGCCGGCTGGCTTGCCCTCGGCGCGGCACGGCGGGCCGGTGCAGCGCGGCGGTCGAGCGTTGCGGCCGCGGCCGCCCGTAGCGGATTACCGGTCCCGATTGTCGTCGGGATGCGCTTCGCGCTCGAGGCCGGACGCGGTCGGACGTCGATCCCGGTGCGGCCGGCGCTCGTCGGGGCGGTAGTAGGTGTCCTCGGGATCCTGGCCGCCTTCACCTTCTCTCGCGGTGTCACGGATGCCGCAGGTCATCCGGAGCGCTTCGGCCAGACCTTCCAGGTCGGCGCGTTCGTGGGCATCAGCGACCAGAGCTTCGGACCGGTCGAGAAAGCCCTGCCAGTGCTGATCGCCAGCCCGGACGTGGCGGGAGTGAGCGACGCGCGCACTGCTGTGGCGACCGGGCCGGGCGGCAAGGGCTCGGTATCGCTCTGGGTGCGTTCTGACGGGCCGAAGGTGCTGCCGGTCGTAGTCACGTCCGGACGGATGCCGAAAAGCGCGGACGAGGTGGCGCTCGCCCCGCGCAGTCTGGCGGCGCTGCACACCCGGGTAGGCGCACACGTCAGGCTGGCCGGGAACAAGCCGGGCACGTTCAAGGTCACCGGCACCGCCTTGGTCCCCGAGGGGCCGCACAACGGCTATTCCGACGGCGGCTGGCTCACCGACGCGGGCTATGACTCGATCTTCCGTGGCTTCAAGTTCCGGCTCATCCTGGTCGCGCTGCGATCCGGCACAGATGCGTCCGTCGTAGGACCCCAGCTCGCAGCCGCGGTGAGTAAGGCCGCTCCTCAGTGGGACGCGATCACGTTCGACAAGCCCGATCCGCTGTCCGAGATCGCAGATCTGCGCCAGGTCCGCATCCTGCCGATCGTCCTCGGGCTGTTCCTGGCGCTGCTCGCGGTCGGCGCGGTAGGGCACGCGCTCGCGACGGCTGTCCGGCGGCGCTCCCACGACCTCGCGGTGCTGCGCGCTCTCGGCATGACGCAGTGGCAATGCCGCGGAGTGGTCGTCACCCAGGCCAGCGTGCTCGCGGTGTTCGGCCTGCTGCTCGGCATCCCCTTGGGGCTGGCTGTCGGCCGGACCGTATGGCGGTTCGTCGCCGACTACACCCCACTGCAGTACGTCGCCCCGATGGCCGTGTGGACACTGCTGCTTGTCGGCCCAGCGGCACTGCTCATCGCCAACGCGCTGGCTGCCTGGCCGGGTCAGCGCGCGGCGCGGCTGCGGATCGCACACATTCTGCGGGCGGAGTAGCCATGCCCGCGCACGGCGTTTCCGCATCGATGATCGAGTCTCGAGCTCTCGGGATGCGGGGGAGTGGACGATGAACGTGGTGATCGCCTGGCTGCGGCTGGACGTGCGCCGTCGCTGGCGTTCGCTCGCCGTCTTGGCGCTGCTGATCGCAATTTCCGGCGGCACCGTGTTGACTTCGCTGGCCGCTGCGCGCCGTGGCGCAAGCGCGATGGATCGCCTCACCGCGCGCACGCTTCCCGCTACGTCGGCGATCCTGCCCAACACGTTGGGCTTCCCGTGGGACAAGGTTCGGGCCCTGCCCGAGGTAGCGGAGCTCTCGACGTTCGGTCCCTCCGTTCCCATCCCCGGCTTCCCGCCGACTGTCGAAGCAGATCTGGCCCTCGACGAGTTCATCACGCGGACGATCGAGCGGCCGGTGATCCGCCAGGGCCGGATGTGGGATCAAACTCGCACTGACGAGGCGCTTGCGTCGCCCAGATTCATGTCGCAGTTCCACCAGGCCGTCGGCGACACCGTGACGCTCAACCTGCCGACCCCGGCGGAGTACCAGGCACATCAGGGCTCTGGCCCGGACGGCGCGTACACCGGTCCCCGGCTTGCGTTGCGCATCGTCGGCGTCGTGATCGCGCCGTGGCTGCGCGACAGCCCCGGTGACCAGGGTGGCATCATGTTGTCGCCGGCCGTGGCCGCTCGCTACCCGGAGAACGTCGTCGGTTCCCGCGACTACAAGCTCCAGTACGTCAACGCGATTGTGCGACTCAACGGTGGCCGTGCGGCGATACCCCAACTGCGGGCCGACCTCGTCCGGATCACCGGACGAGGCGATATCGACGTGTGGGACCTGGCCGAGCAGTTCGCCCGTCCCATCCAGCGCCAGGCGGCATTCGAGTCCCGTTGTCTGGTCGCGTTCGCGGCGGCCGCCTTCGTCGCCGCAATGTTCCTGGTGGGGCAGGCGATCGTGCGCTACGCCGCGGCAAGCACAGCCGAACTGCAGACGCTGCGCGCGTTGGGCATGAGCCCGCAGCAGGCCATCGTGACCGCGGCCGCAGGTCCTGCGGTCGTCGGTGTGATCGGCGGCGCTCTCGGCGTCGCCGGTGCGATCGTCGCTTCCCGATGGTTCCCGTTCGGCACGGCCAAGCTGGTCGAGCCGGCGCCGGGCACCTCACTGGACTGGGTGGTGCTCGCCCCGGGCCTGATCGTGGTGGTCGTGCTGGTTGCCGCGGGTGCTGCCTCGGCCGCGTGGTTGTCGCTCGGGGCGGCGCGGCGGACGGCGTCCGCACGCCGATCCACGGTGGCCACGGCGGTGGCGGCCACCGGCCTGCCCACGGCGGTTGTGGTGGGGACGCGATTCGCGCTCGAGTCCGGCCGCGGGCGCACCTCCATACCGGTGCGGCCCGCACTGATCGGGGCGGTAACCGGTGTACTGGGTGTACTGGCCGCATTCACCTTCTCGCACGGGGTGACCGACGCGACCGATCACCCGGAGCGCTTCGGTCAGACCTACCAACTCAACGCGTTCCTCGGCGACAACGGCGAGGACATCGCCCCGCCGGACAAGCTGTTGGCTGCCCTGCGCGCCAATCGCGACGTCATCGGTGTCGACGACGCCCGAACCGCCGTGGCCACCGGCTCGGACGGCAACAGTTCGGTGACGCTGTATACCTACACCACCGCCAGCAAGCCGATCGATGTCGTCGTGACGTCGGGACGGATGCCACGCACCGCCGGCGAGGTGCTCTTGGCGCCCCGCAGCATCAAGACGCTGGGGGGCCACGTCGGCGGACAGGTGTCACTCAGCGGTTCTGCGGGCAAGCGAGCCTCGTTCACGGTAACCGGCACCGGGCTCGTGCCGGCCGGCTTTCACAATGGCTACGACGACGGCGGCTGGGTCACCGACCGTGGCTACGACTCCATCTTCACGAACTACAAGTTCCGGGCCGCTCTGGTAGCACTGCGGCCCGAGGCCCGCGGTGCGGACGCAGGCGCCAAACTGAGCGCGGCGCTCGCGAAAGCCGACCCGGCACTGGCCAATGTCTTCTTCGCGCCACCCGATCTGCTGACCGAAGTGGCCCAACTGCGGCAGGTTCGCGTCCTGCCCATCGTGTTGGGGCTATTCCTCGCCCTGTTGGCGGTGGGCGCGGTCGGTCACGCACTCGCGACGGCCGTCCGGCGGCGCTCACACGATCTCGCCGTGCTGCGCGCCCTGGGTATGACGCAAAGGCAATGCCGGTGGGTCGTTATCACGCAGGCGTCAGTGCTCGCGGTGATCGGCCTGCTCCTCGGTGTCCCGCTGGGACTTGCCGTTGGTCGGACGGTCTGGCGTGTCGTCGCGGACTACACGCCGCTGCAGTACGTTGCGCCGATGGCCTGGTGGGCGATGCTGCTTGTCGCACCGGCAGCGTTGCTCATTGCCAACGCCCTGGCGGCGTGGCCTGGCCATCGGGCGGCCCGCTTGCGGGTCGCCCAAGTCTTGCGGACGGAGTAGATCATGCAACAGCTGGCAGTCATCTCGGTGTTGCTCGCCGCCACCTGGGGCCTGACCGCGGTCATCGCGCTCCGGGCAAGCGGCGAGCGACGTGCCACCCCCCTCGCCGCCGTCTGTGCGTTGTTGGCCGCGGCGCACGCTGCTGCTGCCGCCTTGGCGGCCCTCGCGCCGCTGGTCATTGGGGCGTGGGTGCTCTACGTGCTGGGGCTGCCAAGCGGGCGGCTCACGAGCATGTCCCGCCGAGTGATCGCGACGCTGTCCGGCGCGGCGGCGCTCGGCTGGGCGATCGTGCTCGCCGGCGCTGGTTCGACCGCCGACACGACGGCCTTTGTGATCACGGCGTGTGCGGCGTGCGCGGCGGGGGCCACCGCGGCCGGGCTGCGCTTGCGGCGGGCGAGCGCGGACGATCTACGGATCCTGCGATGGATGGCCGCCGCATCGGTCCTGACGACCGCATACGTGGTGGTGTGCGGGGCACTGCACCTCATGACCGGCGCCCCGCAGCCGATGACGGTTTGGCTGGCGGCGGCGTTTGTGGCGCTCCCGGTCAGTCAGCTGCTCGCCCTGGTCGTTCCCGGTATGCGCGCGGCCGCCGTCGCCCTGGTGGAGGCCATAGCGGCGGCCGGCGTGGCAGCAGTCGTCGCCGTCGTCTACGTCGTGATCGTGGTCGGGATCAACGGTGCGCCGCGCGGGCACGAGCGCTCCGTCCTGCTCGAGAGCCTCGTGGCAGCGTTGGTCGTCGCTATGTTGGCCGTGCCGGTGCGCCATCGACTCGTGCGCGCCGCCGACACCCTGGTCGGCGGGCGGGACCCGTCCTCTGTCGAGGTGGTCACTGCCTTCGGGGCCAGGATGAGCCGCGCGGTACCGATGGACGAGCTGATGCTGCAACTCGTCGAGTCGTTGCGAGCGACGATCGCCACCGGGGGGGCCGAGATCTGGACCGGCGCCGACGGCAACCTGGTCCGCGCAGTCAGCATGCCTGACCGCGGTTCGGGCCGGCTACAGCTGGCCGAACGGGAGCGTGTCGTGGTGGGCCGGGCTCGGATCGGCGGGCCGGGCTGGACCTCCGTGTGGCTGCCCGCGCTGTTCGCCGACACCGAGGCGCGCAGCGAACACCGTGTCGTCCCGATCGCCCACCTCGGCGAGTTGCTGGGCCTCGTGGTGGTTCGCCGCAGCGCCGAGGCAGCCGCCTTCACCGACGAGGACGAACGGGTGCTTGTCGAACTGGCGCGGCAGCTCGGTCTGGCGCTGCACAACGTGCGTCTGGACTCAGCTCTGCAGGCCTCGCTCGCTGAATTGGCCGAGCGCAACGAGGAACTCCAGGCGTCCCGGCTGCGCATCGTCACCGCGGCCGACTCGTCTCGGCGAGCGATCGAGCGCAACCTGCACGACGGTGCGCAGCAGCATCTGGTTGCCCTTGCCGTCAAGCTCGGTCTGGCCCGGCAGATCGCCGAGGACGGCGAGACCGAGACAGTGCTGGCCCTGCTCGAAGATCTGCGTGGGGATGTGCAGGTGACGATCGGTGAGCTGCGTGAGCTGGCGCACGGCATCTACCCACCGCTGTTGCGCGACCGTGGCCTCGGCGAGGCACTGCGTACCGCGGCCATGCGCGCGACCCTGCCGTGCACGGTCGACGTCGAACTGGCTGCGCGCTATCCCGAAGAGGTCGAGACGGCCGCGTATTTCTGCTGCCTGGAGGCCATGCAGAATGCAGGCAAGTACGCGGGGGAGACCGCGACGATCACCGTCCGGGTCTACAGCGACGATGACACACTCCACTTCGAACTCGCCGACGACGGCGCCGGGTTCGACCTGGTGCAGACGCAGTTGGGCCACGGTTTCATGAACATGCGCGACCGGCTGGGCGCCCTGAACGGGGTGTTGTCGGTCGAGTCGACGCCCGGCGTCGGTACCACCGTCCGGGCCAGCATCCCGTCGCATCCGCTCGAGACAACCTCAAGCCAGCCTGGGCAGCGTTCACCGGCCGGGTCCAGGGTGTGAGCGCTGCAGACGGATTCGACGCCGTGGTTGTCGGGGCCGGACCCAACGGCCTGGTCGCGGCACTGCGGCTGGCGGGGCAGGGTCGCCGAGTGCTCGTCGTCGAGGCGGCCGACCGGGTCGGCGGAGCGCTGCGCACCGAGCAGTTGACATTGCCGGGGTTTCACCACGACGTAGGTGCGACCGTCGTGCCGCTCGCGCTGGCCTCGCCCGCCTTCCGTGAGCTCGATCCGACCGCGCACGGCGTCGAGTGGGCCCACCCGCCGGTGCCGGTGGCCCATCCGTTGGGTGACACCGCGGTCCTCGTGCACCGTGACCTCGACCAGACTGCTGACGAGCTGGGCCGGGACGCTCGGGCCTGGCGGCTGCTGGTCGGGGGTGTGGCCGCGGGCGGTCAGCCATTGATCGACGCGCTGCTCTCGCCGCTGTCGCCCGGACGCCTCCTGCGCGCCGCGCCGGCCCTCGTCCGCTACGGGATGACCGGGATCATGCCGGCTGCCGTGCTGGGGCGAGCGGCGTTCCGTACGCCGCAGGGGCGGGCGATGTTCGCGGGAATGGCTGGCCACTCCGTCCTGAGCCTGAGCCAGCCCGCGACGGCGGGATATGGCACGTTCATGGCCGCGCTCGCGCACCAGGTCGGCTGGCCGCTCGTGCGCGGGGGGTCGGAGAACCTCGCTACTTCGCTTGCTGCGATGCTGCGCGAGTTAGGCGGTGAGATCCACACGGGCACCGCGGTGCGCGACCTGGCCGAGCTGCCGCCGGCCCGCAGCGTGCTGCTCGATCTCACCCCGCGGCAGGTGCTCGCCATCGCTGGTGACCGGTTGCCGGACGGCTACCGCCACCGGTTGGGTAAGTACCGGTACGGGCCGGGGGTGTTCAAACTTGACTGGGCCTTGGATGCGCCGGTCCCGTGGCGCGACCACCGCGTCGGGCTGGCCGGTACCGTCCATCTCGGCGGGACGCTGCAGGAGATCGTGGCGTCCGAGCGAGACGTTGCGACCGGCCGGCATCCGGCTCGTCCTTACGTGCTCTGTGTGCAGCCGACAGTCGCCGACCCGACGCGCGCCCCTGAGGGCAAACACATCTTGTGGGCCTACTGCCATGTCCCTAACGGATCCGAGCAGGACATGACCAGCGCCATCGAAAGCCAGATCGAGCGTTTCGCCCCCGGGTTTCGCGATCGGGTGCTGGCCCGCCACGTCCTCGGGCCGGCTGCTCTCGAGGGCTTCGACCCGAACCTCATCGGCGGAGATCTCGGCGGCGGGTCAGCCGACCTGCTGCAGTTCGTCGCCCGTCCGGTGCTGTCACCGCGGCCGTGGGCCACACCCGTCCCCGGGCTCTACATCTGCTCCTCGAGCACGCCACCGGGCGGCGGCGTGCACGGGATGGGTGGCTGGCACGCCGCCAACGTTGCCCTGCGTGACTGACTCAGGCGGCGAGCAGTATTTCGCGCAGCACCTTCGGCGTCAGGTCCTCTTTGCGCACGTAGGCGGCGGCCCCGCACGACAAGGCGTCAGCGGGCAGGTCGTCGGCCTGGTAGGTCGACATGAGTACGACGCGGATCGTCGGATCGGACTCGACGATCTGCCGGGTGGCCTCGATGCCGCTGATCCCCGGCAGGTTGATGTCCATCAGCACCACGCCGGGCGAGGTGGTGCCGGCCGCGGTCACCGCGTCCTCTCCGGTCGCGACCTCACCGACCACGGACCAGCCCTTGAGCAGCGAGACCAAGGTGCGGGCCACGGCACGAAATGGCGGCTGATCATCGACGATCAGCACGCGGACCTGAACCGGCGGTGCACTGTTGGCACTGTCGACAGCGGTGCTCATGCGTCAAGTCTTCGTCAAGTTGGCCTCGGCAACAAGGGTGCTACCCACCCTTTGCGGCATTCCGCTCAGACAGGTGCAACAGGACGGCGGCCACCCGGCGATTGACGTCGGGGGTCACCACGAGGCCGAGCTTGGCGAACAGGGTGTTGATGTGCTTCTCGACGGCACGTTCGGTCAGGAACAGCGCTGCGGCGACACCGGCGTTGCTCTTGCCCTGGGCGACCTGATCGAGCACCTGCAGTTCTCGGGGTGAGAGCGTGGCCAGCGGCGACGCGGGCGTGCGTGTGGACGCTGCGACGAGCATGTCGACGACGGTCGGGTCGATCACCGATCCGCCGCGGGCGACCGTACGGATGGCTTCGGCGAGCTGATTGGGTTCGCTGACGCGTTCCTTGAGCAGATACGCCCGGCCAGCGCTTCCCCCGCCCAGCAGTTCGTTGGCGTAGGTCGGCTCGGCGTATTGGGACAGGACGACGATGCCGAGATCCGGGTGGCTGTCGCGCAGTTCAACCGCAATCCGAATGCCCTCGTCGGTGAACGACGGCGGCATTCGCACGTCGGTGACGATGACATCGGGCAGGTCGCTGGCAACCACCTTGCGCAGGCTCGGCAGGTCGACGCAGGCGGCGACGACCTCGAGGTCAGGCTGCCGATCGATCACCTGGCTGATGCCTTCGCGCATCAGCAGTGAGTCTTCGGCGACCACTACCCGCAGCGCCATGCCCAAGATCCTAGTGGCGAAGGCTGACCCTGTCCGTGCGGCGGGACCCGCGCGCCTACCTGCGGCGTCTGCTGCAATCGAACTAGCGCTGGTCCATGGGGACGAACGGTCGCTGGGTGGGGCCGGTGTAGAGCTGGCGGGGACGGCCGATCTTGGTCTGCGGGTCGTTGATCATCTCGTGCCACTGGGCGATCCAGCCGGGGAGCCGACCGATCGCGAACAGCACGGTGAACATCCTCGTCGGGAAGCCCATGGCGCGGTACAGCAGACCGGTGTAGAAGTCGACGTTCGGGTAGAGCTTGCGCTCGATGAAGTAATCGTCCGAGAGTGCGTACCCCTCGAGCTCGATCGCGATGTCGAGCAGTTCGTCGCGCTTGCCCATGGCTGAGAGCAGTTCGTCGGCCGTCTTCTTGATGATGGTCGCCCGCGGATCGTAGTTCTTGTACACGCGGTGACCGAAGCCCATCAGCTTGACGCCGGCTTCCTTTTTCTTCACCCGCTCCACGAACGCCGCGACATCGCCGCCGTCGGCCCGGATCGCGTCGAGCATCTCGAGCACGGACTGGTTGGCGCCGCCGTGCAACGGCCCGAACAGCGCGTTGATACCCGCGGACACCGAGGCGAACAGGTTGGCCTGCGACGAGCCGACGAGGCGCACGGTGGAGGTGGAGCAGTTCTGTTCGTGGTCGGCGTGCAGGATGAAGAGCAGGTCCAGCGCGCGAACGATGACCGGGTCAGGCTCATACGGCTCAGCCGGCAAGCCGAACGTCATCCGCAGGAAGTTCTCTACCAGGCCCAGCGCGTTGTCGGGATACAGGAACGGTTGGCCAATGGACTTCTTGTATGCGTAGGCCGCGATCGTCGGCAGCTTGGCCAGCAGCCGGACGGTCGAGAGCTCGACCTGTTCCTGATCGAAGGGATCATGCGAGTCCTGGTAGAACGTCGACAGCGCGGACACCGCTGAGGACAGCACCGGCATCGGATGGGCATCGCGCGGAAAGCCCTCGAAGAACCGCTTGAGATCCTCGTGCAGCAGCGTGTGCCGGCGGATCTTGCCCTCGAACGCGGCCAACTGCTCAGCGCTGGGCAGTTCGCCGTAAATGAGCAGGTAGCTTACCTCGAGGAAGGTCGAGCCCGTGGCGAGCTCGTCGATCGGGTAGCCCCGGTAGCGCAGGATGCCGGCGTCGCCGTCGATGTAGGTGATCGCTGAGGTGCACGAGGCGGTGTTGGCGAAGCCCGGGTCGTAGGTGACCACTCCAGTGCTCGACAGCAGCTTGCTGATGTCGACCCCGTTCGAACCTTCCGCGGCGAGCCGGATCGGCGCCTCGAGTTGCTTGCCTCCAGGGACGCTCAGCTCGGCGGTTTCACTCTGCGTAGCTTGCGACATCGACGGTTTCTCCTGTCCTGCGGCGGTAGCTCGCACCTTACTGGGCAGTGAGATTCTGCAGCCGAACCTGACCACGCGCGACGAGACGGTCCTGCTCGTCGACGATCTCGACGGCCCACAGTTGCTGGCTGCGGCCACGGTGTACGGGACTAGCCGTGGCGGTCATCCGCCCAACGGCGGCCGCCTTGAGGAAGTCGGTCTGGTTCGAGACACCGACCACCGTGCCGCGCTCGCCGAGCCACATCGCGGCGCCCCAACTGGCCGCACTCTCGACCGCACCGCAGTAGGTGCCGCCGTGCACGATCCCGTTGGGCTGCCGGTTGGACTCGGTGATGTCCCAGGCGATCACGACCCGCTCGGCGCTGCTTTCGAGGAAGTCAAAGCCCATGGCCGCGTCGAACCCGGACGGGGCAGCGATCTGCATACGGGCGAGCTGACCGGCGTCAGTTCTCGACTACGGCAGGGCTCGGCTCGGGTGCCACCGGCTCGGGTGGCTGGGGGAGCAGCCCATGCATCTTCTGGACACCCTGGATCTCGACCATGGACGGCTTGGCGACGCCCTTCTCGACCATGCGCTGGGCGCTGTGGGCGACCAGAGCGGCCGTGACACCGAAGCGGCGTGCCAGATCTCCGAATGTCGGGGGGCGGGCATCGGCGCTCATGCCCCGAAGG
>JBDTXT010000048.1:0-11088 GCA_040006035.1 Pseudonocardiales bacterium
AGCAAGGCGTGAAGGAGGCCATGCTCGACGTCGGCGGCTCGTTCGTGCAGCTGCTCGAGCCGACGCGGCCGGACTCGCCCGTGGCGCGGTTCCTGGCCCGCCACGGCGAAGGCGTGCACCACATCGGGTACGGCGTCGACGACGTGAGCGCGGCCCTGCAAGCCCTTGCCGGCAAAGGGATCAGACTCGTCGACGAGCGACCCCGGCACGGCAGCATGGGAGCCTCGATCGCCTTCGTGCACCCCACGAGTGTCGGCGGCGTACTGACCGAACTGGTGCAGGCCGCGCGCGCCGTACCGCTTGAAGCGCAGTGATCATGATCACCGGCTAGCCGAGACCGGCCCGGTGGCCGATCAGCGTGCCGACGCCGAGCGTCACAGAGAGTCCAAGTCCGCCGCCGATCACATTGCGCAGAATGGCCCGGGTACGCCGCGCGCCCCCGATGCGCGCGCTCAAACTGCCCGTTGCCGCGAGGGCTATCAGGACGGCCGCGAACGTCAGCGGCACCCGCACGGAAACGCCCGGCAGCAGGATGGCCGCAAGAGGCAGCAGCCCACCGAGCGTGAACGCGATCACCGATGCCACTGCCGCGTCCCAGGCGCTCGTGAGCGCGTCCGGATTGAGGCCGAGCTCGGCGTCGACGTGGGCAGCGAACGGATCGATCGCGGTGAGCTCCTCGGCCACCTGCTTGGCGGTCTGCGCCGAGAGTCCCTTGCTGCGGTAGATGCCGATCAGCTCGGCCAGCTCGGTTTCCGGATTTTCGGCTAGTTCGCGGCGTTCCTTGGCCAGTAGCGCGTGCTCGCTGTCGCGCTGGCTGCTGACCGAGACGTATTCACCTACCGACATCGACACGGCGCCGGCCACCAGGCCGGCCACTCCGACCGTCAGGATGGAGCTCCGCGAAGTGGTGGCGCCGGCGACGCCGACGACCAGGCCGGCGATCGAGACGATCCCGTCATTGGCGCCGAGTACGCCGGCGCGCAGCCAGTTGAGCTTCGCGGCCTGCCCGTCCTGGTGGAATTCGGGCATCTCGTCGTGCGTGGCCGTCATGGGCGAGTCGGCGGCGGATGTCACTGCTGTACTCCAGAGCTAGATGCGTGCGGGCGGCGCGCGGAAACTACTGCACCGACCCTACGCCCGGAGCGCGATTGCGGCCGCTAGCGTGATGCCGTGCCCGGACCAGACCAAGACCCGACTGCCGCCGCCGACCGCGCCGAAAACGCCGAACATCGGGCCGAAGCTGCCCAGCTGGGGGCGGAGAAAGCCGAGCACGCAGCAGAAGTAGCCGAACACGGCGCCGAGAGCGCGGAGAGCGGCGCGGAGGAGGCCGAGCGCGGCGCGGAGCAGGCTGAGACCGGCGCCCAGACGGCGGTGGAGCGCGCACTCGAACTGCTGCCCGATGACGATCCGCTGCTCGATCCCAACATTCACGAGTTCGCGGCCGGCGCCGACGAGGAGCACCCGTACGGCACTACCGGGAAGCCGTTCGGTGACAAGTCGCCTTTCCGCACCGCTTTCGCGGCAGCACTCGGCGTACTGCTCGCTCTGGTGCTTGCCTACTCCGTCATCCAGGTCCGCAGCGTCATAGTCCTGGTCGTCATCTCGGCGTTCCTTGCCATCGGGCTCAACCCGGCTGTCGAGATGCTTCAGCGCCGCGGCCTGAAGCGGGGGCTTGCGGCGGCCCTCGTGATGTCGGCCGTACTGCTGTTCTTCGGCGGGTTCGTCGCCGCGGCGGTGCCACCGCTGGTCAGGCAAGCGAGCCAATTGCGCGACCAGCTGCCGGACAAACTCACGGAGCTGCGACAGAACAACGACACGTTCAAGCAGCTCGACCGGAAGTATCATTTCCAGGAAAAGGTCACGAGCATCATCAAGCAGCAGTCGAGCACCGCGCCGGCGAAGGTTGCCGCCATCGCCAAGGGTGTCCTGGTCGCGATCGGCAAGACGCTGACTGTGCTGATCCTCACCCTCTACTTCATCAGCTCGTACGACCGGATCAAACGCGGCGCCCTGCGACTGGTGCCGCGGTCGCGCCGCCCCCGCGTCGCGCTGCTCGCCGACGAAATCCTGTCCCGGGTAGGCGGCTATGTCCTGGGCAACCTGGCGACCTCGGTCGTCGCCGGCGTGGCCGCCGGTATCTGGTTCATGGCCCTGGGCGTGCCCTATGCCTTCGCACTGGCGATGTTCGTGGCGATCTTCGACCTGATCCCGCTGGTCGGCGCGACCATCGCGGCGGTGGCCTGCGTCATCGTCGCGTTCTTCGTCTCCGCGCCGGTCGGCATCGCGACACTGGTCTTCTTCATTGCCTACCAGCAGTTCGAGAACTATGTCCTGGTGCCGCGGGTGATGAAGGCGACAGTCGATGTCTCCCCATTGGCGACAGTGCTTTCCGCGCTGGTCGGCGCCACGCTGCTCGGCCCGCTCGGCGCCCTGCTGGCAGTCCCCACCGCAGCGGCCATCTCGCTGATCGGCAGCGAGGTCATCACGCCCCGCCAGGACGCGTTGTAGACGCTATTCGGGCAGGCCGGCGAGGAACTCTTTGAGGGCCGCGTTGAAGTCGTCCGGTGTTTCCATCGCAGCCAGGTGACCGGCCGCCGCAAGAGTGACCAAGCTCGAGTTCGGGAGCGCCCGCGCCATCTCCTCCGCGTCGCTGACCGGCGAAATCTCGTCCTCGTCACCGACGATGACCAGCGCCGGCACATCCACCGTGCGCAAGTCGTCGAGCGAGTCCGGCCGGGCCGCCATCGCCCGCTGGGCCCACGCGACGGCGTGCGGCGGCGCGCTCTCTATGAGTGCCTTGACGCGGCCGTGGACGAGCGGGCGCTGTGCCCTGGTGGTCGGCCCGACGAGCTGGGACAGCATCTCAGTGACGAGGATCGCCGACGAGCGGGCGGTGACGACTTCAGTCGCGATGCGCTCACGGTTCACCGCCGCCTCCGGGCTGTCGGCGCTCGCCTTGGTGTCGGCTAGTACCAGCGCCGCCACCCGCTCGCGGTGCCGGCGCCAGAACGCCATCGCGACGTAGCCACCCATGGACAGGCCGCCGAGAACGATGGGCTGGTCGATGCGTTTGGCATCGAGCACCGCCGCGAGGTCGTCGGCGAGGGTGTCGACGCTCGGCCGTGAATCGTGCGGGAGCGGTGACCCGCCGAATCCGCGCTGGTCCGGGCACAGTACGCGCCACGAGCTCGACAGCTGTTCGCGCTGGGGAGCCCACATGGACGCGTTGAGGGGGAAAGCGTGCAGCAGAACTACCGGGCGCCCAGCCCCGGCCTCGATGACGTACGGGTCAGCTCGCATACACGCAAAGTTAGCCCCAAGGAGGGGGTGCCGTCAGGATGCCTTCGTACTCCCTGGCGAGCGCGCCGATACCGGGCAGCAGCGTCTCGGCGAGTACGTCGAAGACCTCCTCGGCGAAGCCCACCAGCAGGTGCTTGGCACCGGCGATCGCGACGACTCGGCACTGGGGCACCCGGGCGAACCGGCGGCGCGCTTCCTCCGGCTGCAGGTAGTCGTCGTGTTCGGGCACTACCGCAACGAGCGGTCTCGCCGAAGCCGCCCAGGCGTCGAGGTCCTGGTCGGTCGAGCGCTTCAGGGGCGGCGAGATGAGGAACCCGCCGACGATCGACGGATCGAGTGCTCCGTACTTGAGCACCAGCTCCGATCCGAACGACCAGCCGAGCAGCCAGGGCGCCGGCAGGTCCTCGGACTCGACCAGGTCAAGAGCCGCGGCAATGTCGTAGCGCTCCCCGTCGCCCTTGTCGTACACCCCCTGGGACTGGCCCTCTGCGCTGCGCGTGCCCCGGGTGTTGAAGCGCACGACCGCGATGCCGGCGAGGGCAGGCAGGCGGCGCGCCGCCTTGCGCAGCAGGTGGCTGTCCATGCTGCCGCCGTGGGTCGGGAGCGGGTGGCAGCAGACGACCGTGGCAGCCGGGGCCTCGTCGACGGGGAGCGCGAGCTCCCCCACCAACTCGAGGCCGTCCGCGGTGTGCAGGGTGACCCGGCGGCGTACGGCAGGCAGGATCGAGTTGGCGCGGATCTGCTCCATACGTTCAGTATCGCGGGGCGTTGCGGCTGCGGGGCGTCCGCGGCGTACGGTGCCCGCGCGCCTCCCAGCAGGCCGTGTGCCAGTGCCGCCGATCGTCCAGGTCACCTTCGCGCCACGCGACTACGTGGCCGATCCCGACGCCGATCTCGTGATCGCAGCCCGGGCAGCGGTAGACCTTCGTCGCCCGATAGGGCTGGACGCGGCGTACGACGTGTTCGTTCTCCTGCGGCACCGGTCAAGACTACGAGGTGTCGAGCTCGGCCCAGATCGACTTGCCGATCGGCGTCTTACCGACACCCCAGCGCCGGCTCAGCGTCGCGATGATCGCGATGCCGCGCCCGGACTCCGCGTCGGTGGATCCTGATCCTGGCTTCACCTCGAACGGCAGGGCACCGTCGGTGACGGTCAGCCGTAGGTAGCCGCGGTGGATCTCGATGCTCAGGGTGAGCGGCGTGCCCGCGTGCCTGATCACGTTGGTGACCATCTCGCTGGCCAACAGCAGCGCGTCATGGAGGATCACCGCGACCACGCGCTCCTGCAACGCCATTCGCAGGAATGCACGCGCCTCGCGTGCACTGGTCGGGTCACCGGCTAGGCCGATCTCGCCGCGCCACATCTCGGGCACGAAGAGGTCACGGGCTGGCGAGGTCACCGAGCTCCCTCGGACGACATGGATAATCTGAACTGTCGGAACGACGTACCACTTGCTTGAGGGTCTTAAACCGCCACAACCGCGCCGATTCCAGGCACCCTCGCCCGCAGGATCCGCTCGACGCCGGTCTGCAGCGTCACCGCGCGCATGGCGCAATCCGCGCAAGTCCCGTGCAGACGGACCCGGACCTCGTCCCCGTCGATCCCGACCAGCTCGACTCCGCCGTGCAGGTGCGGGCGAATCTCCTCGAGTGCGGACTCCACTGCGGCCGCGTCGACCGCGGCGGTCTGCATCACCACTGCATGGTACGTCGCTCCGGTCGCCGGTCCGCGCGGCAACTCGCCTGGGCTATTCGTAGGTGTAGAAGCCGCGGCCGGTCTTCCGGCCGAGTTCACCAGCCGCGACCATGCGCACCAGCAGTTCGGGCGGGAAGAACTGGGCCTCGCCGCTCCCGTCGAAGATGTTGCGGGAGGCGTCGGCCAGGATGTCGATGCCGGTCAGGTCCATGGTCCGCAGCGGGCCCATCGCATGCCCGAGGCCGAGGCGGCAGGCGGTGTCGACATCGTCCGCGGACGCGACACCGGACTCGACCAGCCGGGCGGCCTCCATGCACAGAGCCGCGATCAGCCGCGTCGCCACGAAGCCGGAGATGTCGCGGCTGACGACGATGCAGGTCTTCCCGACGCCCTCGGCGAAGGCTCGCGCCCTGGCGAGTGAGTCGTCGCTGGTCTTGAATCCGCGTACGAGCTCGCACAGCTTCATCATCGGCACGGGCGAGAAGAAATGGGTGCCGACAACGTTTTCCGGCCGGCCGGTAGCGGCGGCGATCTGTGTGACCGGCAGGGCGCTGGTGTTGGTGGCGAGCAGGGCGCCGGGCTTGCAAATCTTGTCGAGCTGCGCAAAAACCGCGCGCTTGATGTCGAGCGACTCGTAAACCGCCTCGATGACGATGTCGGCCCCTGCGACGGCATCGAGATCGGTCGTGGTCGTGATCCGCGCCAGGGCCTGCTCGCCGTCCTGCGACGACATCGTGCCCTTGCCGACGAACCGCGCGAAGCTCGCTTCGATCGCGGCCCGCCCCCGGGTCAGCGCGTCGTCGGTGACGTCGCGCATGACGACGTCATGTCCGGCCTGGGCGGCCACCTGCGAGATGCCAGAACCCATCAGCCCGGCGCCGATGACGGCAACGCTCTGTGCCATGTCACTCCTTCGAAGGGTCAGAGCCAACCGTTGCGCTTGAATGACCGGTAGAGGCCCCCGCAGCAGGCCGCCATCAACGCGAGGGCCATCCCGTAGCCGTACTTCCAGCGGAGTTCGGGCATGTGGTCGAAGTTCATGCCGTAGACGCCGGCTATCAGCGTGGGCACCGCAACGATTGCTACCCACGCCGAGATCTTGCGCATGTCCTCGTTCTGCCGGATGCCGACGTCGGCCTGCCGGATACCCACCTCTGCGAGGTTGGCGCTGAGCACGCCGTTGAGCAGCGTGTCCATTGCGGCCAGGTGGTCGATGCTGCGGGTCAGGTGGTCCTGCACGTCGCGGACGTATTCACGCGCGTCCTCGTGGATCGTCGGGTGCGGACCGTGGATGAGCGATGAAACTGCGTCGTGCATCGGCACGGCGGCGCGCTGGAACTGCACGACCGCTCGCTTGAGCCGGTAGATCGATTGCGCCTGGCTCTCCTTGGCACCCGAGAAGACCGAGCGCTCGACTTCGTCGATCAGTTCGTCCATCTTGTCGAGCACCTCGACGTAGTCGTCGACGACCCGGTCCAGAACGGCGTAGACGACCGCGCTCGGCCCGCACTTGAGGAGTTCGGGCTGCTTCTCCAGGCGCAGGCGTACATCGTGCAGCGAGCTGCTCTCGCCCTGGCGGACACTGACGACGAAATTGCGACCGATGAACAGCACCACCTGGCCGAGTTCGACGATGTTGTCAGGCGCGTAGCCGGCCGGCTTCAGCACCAGAAATGCCATCTGGTCGTACAACTCGAACTTCGGTCGCTGATGGGCGTGCAGCGCGTCCTCGACGGCGAGCGACGGCAGGTGGAACTCCTCGACCACGGCGGCGAACTCGCTCGCATCGGGTTCGAACAGCCCGATCCACACGAACGAGTCCTCGCTCTCGCCGGCCGCCTCGAATGCCGCCTCCAGGTCGAGCTCACCTGGCAGCCGCGAGCCGTCCCTGTAGACGGCGCAGTCGACGATCACGGCTACATACCGTCCAACGGAGTCTCGGCGCCGACCCGCTCGAGCTGTGCGCCCAGGCCGAGCAGCTGCTCGCTGAAACCGGCGTAGCCGCGGTCGATGTGCCAGGTGTCATAGATCTCGGTGGCGCCGTCGGCAACCAGCGCGGCCATCACCAGTCCCGCCCCGGCCCGGATGTCAGTGGCACGGACCGGTGCGCCCGACAACCGCTCCCGGCCTCGTACGACGGCATGGTGGCCGTCGGCGCGGATGTCGGCACCGAGCCGGACGAGTTCGTCGATGAACATGAACCGGCCCTCGAAGATGTTCTCAGTGACGAACGACGCGCCGTCACTGATCGATGCCAACGCAATCGCCAGGGGCTGAAGGTCGGTCGGAAAACCGGGATACGGCAGCGTCATCACGTCGACAGCCTTCGGCCTGCGGTCCATCCGCACCCGGAAGCCGTCCGGCAGGGCATCGACGGTCGCGCCCGCTTGCGTCAGCTTGTCCAGCGCAATCTCGAGATGCTCGAGGCGTGCATTTCGCACGGTGACATCGCCCTGCGTCATGACTGCGCCGATGGCGAAGGTCCCCGCAACGATGCGGTCAGGCACGGTCTTGTGGGTGGTCGGACGCAACCCGTCGACCCCTTCGATCGTGAGGGTCGAAGTCCCGATGCCGGAGATCTGGGCGCCCATCGAACTGAGCATCTCGCAGAGATCGATGATTTCTGGCTCGCGGGCGGCGTTGTCGATGACGGTGGTTCCGGAGGCCAGCACTGCGGCCATCAGGATGTTCTCGGTCGCGCCGACGCTCGGGAAGTCCAGCCAGATCGAGGCGCCCGTCAGCTTGCCCGCCGATGCGACGAGGTAGCCGTGCTCGTTGGTGATGTTGGCGCCCAGGCGCTGCAGGCCGTTCATGTGCAGGTCGAGCGCGCGGCTGCCGATCGCGTCGCCACCGGGCACCGCCACTCGCGCCCGACCGCAGCGGGCGAGCAGCGGCCCGAGTACGCAGATCGAGCCGCGGATCCGGCGGACGTGTTCGTACGACGCCTCGTGCTTGAGATCGGCGGGCACGGTGATCTCGATGCTGGGCGCGTGCCCACGCACCTCGACGCCGAGGTCCTTCAGGACATCGGCCATGATCGGCACGTCGAGGATGTCAGGCACGTCGGTGAGCTTCGTCGTGCCCTCAGCAAGTAGCGCGGCGGCCATCACCTTGAGCACGGAGTTCTTGGCGCCGGTGATGGCGACTTCACCGACGAGGCGGGCGCCACCGGTTACGCGAAAACGGTCCATAGGCGGGCATCGTAGCCAGCCGCCGGGCCACTCGCCGTACGCTGACGCCTGCATTGACCGGCCGGCCGCATTCCTGGGCCATCCTGGCCGTCCCGAGGAGGTGGAGTCAGTGGTCGCTCGGCGACTGGTATGGGCGGGTGCGGGCGCCGCGGTCATCGCGGTGGCCGTCGCCGTCGTGATGCTCTCGGACGACACGTCGCCCCAGGCCGACGGACAACCGAAAGCCTCGGCCTCGGCGCCTCCGGCAGCCAGCGGGTCTACCACGACTGCCGGCGTTGCGCCCTCGATCCCAGCTGTTACTCCAACGGCTAAGGCTACGGCCACGGCTACGGCTACGGCCACGCCTACGTCGGCGCCGCGCTCCGCCGCGGCTCCGGAAGTCGGCGAAGCCGTCGCGGTCTACTATCTCGGCGACACCGGCACCCACGTCGCGCTCTACCGGGAGTGGCACAAGACGACGGCCCGCGACCATGTCAGCGCCGCGGTGCAGCGGATGCTCACGCCGCCGGCCGACCCTGACTACCAGACGCTCTGGCCGATCGGAACCACACTCGGCAGTGTCCGCATCGTCCGCGACCTGGCAACCGTCGACTTCAGTTCCGAGGTGCTACAGGGCGGCCAGGGCGGCTCGGCAGCCGCCTGCCAGATGCTGCAACAGCTGGTCTGGACGGTGACCGGCGCCAACCCGTCGATCCGGCGGGTGGCCGTGTCGGCGCAGGGGCGCACGGAGGGCGTCATCTCGCAGTGGTGGGGGGTGGGCTGCGGACCCGACGTGCCGCTGGTCCGGCACTCGCCGGCGTACGACGTGCTGGCGCCGGTCCAGATCTCCACATACAACGACGGCGACCCGGTTCGCAGCCGCTTCTCGTTCGGCGGCGAGGCGACCGTGTTCGAGGGGACGGTCTCCTGGTCGGTTGTCGGCGGCGGGGGCACGGTGCTGGCCTCGGGTTCCGCGCACGCGAGCAAGGGAGCGCCGGAGCGCGGCCTGTGGCAGGCGAACGTCGTACTCCCCGGCGTGCAGCCCGGCGATGGCGTGCAGCTGCGCGCCTGGGAAGCCTCGGCCAAGGACGGCAGTGTCACCAACCTGGACACCAAGACCGTCGTCATCACGCGCTGACGTCATACGCTCGGCGTATGGCTGTTCACCTGACGCGCATCTACACCCGCACCGGCGACGACGGCACCTCGGGTCTGGGCGATTTCACCCGGGTCCCGAAGACCGACCTGAGGCTGGCGGCGTACGCCGATGTCGAGGAGGCGAACGCCGCTGTCGGCGCAGTGCTCGCCCTGGGCTCTGTGGCCGAGGGGCTCGCCGCAGAACTGTTGCGGATCCAGAACGAGCTCTTCGACGTGGGCGCAGACCTCTGTGTGCCGATCAGCCCGGAGACCTCCGACCGGCTGCGGATAACGCAGGCGTACGTCGACCGCCTCGAGTCCGCCTGCGACCGCTACGACGACGCGCTCGCGCCGCTGACCAGCTTCATCCTGCCGGGCGGCTCCCCGGCCGCCGCGGTGCTGCACGTCGCGCGCACGGTCGCGCGGCGGGCCGAGCGTTCGATCTGGGCTCTCATCGAACGCGACGCGTCGACTACCAGCGCGTTGACCGCGACGTATGTGAACCGGCTCTCAGACCTGCTGTTCATCCTCTGCCGCGTCGCCAATGACAACGGCAAGGCCGACGTGCTGTGGCAGCCGGGAGGCTGAGCCGTTCCGGGTGGGCTTGCGGGTGGAGGCGCGCCGCTGACTGCCGGTAACCGGCCGCCCGCAAGGTCACCCACACCGGATGTGGGCGAGTATCGCTATCCACAGATCTCGCCTTGGACCGGCGCAGTGACGTACCAGCCTGCACAGTGCCGCAATGGATGCGCCTACCCCGCTTTCAAGGCGCCTGCCAACTGGCAGCCGATCAGCTCGGTCTCCTTCGTTACGCCGAAGCGCTGAATTGCGGCTTGTCGCGACACGCCGTACAGCACCTGGTGAAATCACGGCGCTGGCAGCGGGTTCTGCCGCGGGTCTACTCGACGACGACAGGCGAGGTGCTGGGCGAACGTCGACGGCTCGCGGCTGTGCTGAATCTGCGGTCACTGGGCGATGCCACCGCAATGCCGGTTGCCCTGCATGGTGTCTCAGCACTCGAACAGTGGGGGATCAAGGTTGCACATCCGGCGGCCGAGACGACTCGACTAGTCGACGCCCCGACAGCCGCCCTCCCGACCCAATCGTTCCGCATGCGCACCAGCCGAAGCCACCGGCGGGTGTGCCGGTGCCGCGGTCGAGGAGCTTTACGGCGGCGGACGTCGTGCTGCGCGGCGGCTGCCCGGTCACCCGGTTGGAGGCTGCCCTCGCCGACGCGTCTCGGCAGATCCGCGACTACGAAACCGTCCTCGCGATCGTCGCCGACGCAGTCCAGAACCGGCGCACCACGGTGGAACGGCTAGGGCTCGAGGCCGATGTCCGCCCGGCGCAGGAACGGATCACGCTGTTCGTACGCGCGCTGCGAAGTGTCGACAGAGGAGACCGGTCTGTGGCTGAAGCAGCGCTGGCAGATCTGATCGCGGCCGCCGGCGTACAGCCGCCTGAGCGGTTCGTCACATTGCAAACAGCGATCGGAGCGGTGATCCCCGACTTCTTGTGGGCGGACCTCGGACTGTACGCAGAAGTCGACGGCCGGGAGTGGCATCTGCTGCCGGCGGACTGGGCCCACGACCTGCAACGACAGAACGCACTGGCCGCGCTCGGCCTCACGCCACTGAGATATCCGGTTTCCGCGATTTTCCAGCGCGGTGAGGAGGTCGTGAGAGAAATCCGCACCGTCATTCTCCAGCGCGTAGGCTCCGCTGTGGGTGACCTTCCGGGCGGCGGGGGTGAGCGCGGGACCGGCACGCGGCCGCCCGCAGCGAC
>JBDTXT010000049.1:0-11061 GCA_040006035.1 Pseudonocardiales bacterium
GGGCGATGTCGGCGATCATGCAGTAGTTGTTCGTGACGTTGTAATCGATGGCTGCCGGGACGTAGTGGATGTAGGGGATCGCGCGGTCAGGGTACGTGCTGTAAATCTCGGCGATGTCGATCTCGCCCGACCACGGCCAGGTCGAGCCGTACTTGCTCGCGTTCGCCGGCCACAGCCAGAACGCCTCCTGCAGGCCGGCCACCGTCGCTGCCGGGAGTGTGGCGCGGACTTCGAAGCGGCCGTAGGCCTGGGTGAAGAGACCGAATGTCGACACCATGCCGCTTGTGTACTGCGTCGGGTAGTCACCGTAAGGGTCCGTGCAGGTGAATGGGGCCGCCTCCGCGCGCACGGTGAGCCGCAGCGTTCCACCGGCCACCGAGATGTTGTTGGGGCTGTTGACGAAGCATTCGGCACCGGAGTGATACCCGCTGTTCGCCGTCTGCTGAGCGATCCACTTGCCGGTGTCGACGGTGATGCCGCTGAACTCGTCTGCGAACGTGCACTGCCAGTAGCCGCCAGTGCTCCTGGCAATCGTCGTTGTGCCGCAACTGGGAGGCATCGGCCGGACGAAACGAGCGACCGACCGGGGCGCGCTCAGCATCGATGCCACCGCGAGGAGTGCGGCAGCTGAGGCGAGGAGGAATGCCATGCGTCGTCGGGAAGATTGCATCGTGCCGTCCGATCGTCGTGCGGCACTTTGCTCTGCAGCCGGGGTGCCACCGTGGCCCCCGAGGGTGTCCGTCGCTCCCCAGCGATATGGACGAATCTAACACCGATTTAACACACTGCCAAGCAGGTAACTCATTCGGGGTGCTCAACGGGCGTTAACCCAACTCGGTCAGGCGGTCGCGACATTGAGCGGCGACGTCGGTCACCTCGCCGAGGGTGCGGCGCAGGTCGGCCTGGCGGGCCCGCAGGTCGGCCGCGATCTCGTCCAGGCGGGCCAGCAGGATCTGCAACTGGCGCTGCTCGGAGGATTCCGCGCCGTCGTACATGTCGACTATCTCGCGGCACTCGCCCAGCGTCATGCCGAAGCGGCGCCCGCGCAGGATGAGCCGCAGCCGGGCATGGTCGCGCTGGCCGTAGACACGGTTCGAGCCCGAGCGCTGTGGGCTGACCAGCCCTTCGGCCTCGTAGAAGCGCAGGGTGCGGGTCGTTACGCCGAGTTCGTCGGCCAGTTCGCCCACCGTCCAGGTCCGCGCCACTTCCGCTTTCGAGGTCACCTTGTTATCGTGACCTTACGTTGACGTAAACGTCAAGTACGACCTGTCCGAGGAGATCTGATGACGTTCGAGCTGTCTGCCGACCATGAGACGTTCCGCAAGGTGGTACGTGACTTCGCCGAGGGCGAGATCGCACCGCATGTCGCCCAGTGGGACCGCGAGCACCGCCTGCCGCTCGACGTCGTCCAGGCCATGGGCGACCTAGGGCTGTTCGGGCTGGTCGTGCCGGAGGAGTACGGCGGCTCGGATGCCGATTTCACCTCGCTGTGCGTAGCAATCGAGGAACTCGGTCGCGTCGATCAGTCGATCGGGATCACGCTCGAGGCCGCGGTCGGCCTCGGCATCAACCCGATCCTGACCTACGGCACCGACTCGCAGAAGACGCAGTGGCTGCCCGACCTGGTCACCGGCCGGGCGCTGGCCGCGTTCGGCCTCACCGAGCCCGAGGCGGGCTCCGACGCCGGCGCCACCAAGACCCGCGCCACCCTCGCCGACGGCGAGTGGACCGTCAATGGCGCCAAGGCATTCATCACCAACTCGGGAACCGACATCACGTCGGTGATCACCGTGACCGCCCGCACCGGCGAGAAGGAGATCTCCACGATTTTGCTGCCGACCGGCACGCCGGGGCTCGTCGTCGAGCCTGCCTACGACAAGCTGGGCTGGCACATCTCCGACACCCACGGGCTCAGCTTCGACGACTGCAAGGTGCCCGAGGCGAACCTGCTGGGCGTCCGCGGCAACGGCTTCAAGCAGTTCCTGAACGTGCTCGACGACGGCCGAATCGCCATCTCGGCGCTGGCGGTAGGGCTGGCCCAGGGCTGCCTGGACGTGTCGCGCAAGTACGCACTCGAGCGGCACACGTTCGGGGCGCCGATCGGGTCGCGGCAGGCGGTCGCGTTCTCATTGAGCGATGTTGCGGTTGCGGTCGAGGCGGCCCGGCTGCTGACCTACAAGGCGGCCTGGTTGAAGGACTCCGGCCGGTCGGGCGCTGAGGTCAAGCAGGCCGCGGCGATGGCCAAGCTGTACTCGACCGAGGCCGCAGTCGCGGCGACCCGCACCGCCACCCAGGTATTCGGCGGCAACGGTTTCATGGAGGAGTTCCCGGTGGCCCGCTTCTACCGCGACGCCAAGGTTCTCGAGATCGGTGAGGGCACCTCGGAGGTGCAGCGCATGGTCATCGCCCGCGGGCTCGGCCTGCCCGTCACATGATCGATCCGACTGGTGCTGGAGTACGCCACCGCGCACCCCGACGACGATCTCGTTTACAAGACCTCGCACTCGGTGCAGGCGCAGTTCGCCAGCCGCACCGAGCTGATCCTGGCCCTGCAGTACGACTGGTCCCAGGCACTGTGGGCGCAGATCGAGCTACTGAGCCTCGACACCGCCGACGGCCCGCGCGACGCCGATCAGTTGTGCGGGCAGCCCTGGCGGGCCACCGCCGCGACCGGCCACTCGACGCAAGGGCCGCGCTACGTGTCCGTGGCCTGAGCGCGTCCTCGCCCGTGGCAGGGTGAGCGTGTGAGTGAGAAGGAGATCCTGGCCGCGCGTGCGGCCACGCTCGGGGCCCCGGAGAAGGCGTCCGCGAAACTGGCCGCGCAGAACAAGCTCTACGTGCGCGAGCGCATCGCGCTGCTGTTCGACGCCGGCACCTTCGTCGAGGACGGCCAACTGGCCAATGCCCTGTCAATCGGACTCCCGGCCGATGGCGTCGTCACCGGCCAGGGCCTTATCGACGGACGGCCCGCGCTGGTGGTCGCGAACGACCCCACCGTGAAGGCCGGGTCGTGGGGGGCCAGGACGGTCGAGAAGATCATCCGGGTCACCGAGCGGGCGCTCACCGAGGAGTTGCCGATCTTCTGGCTCATCGACTCGGCCGGCGCCCGCATCACCGACCAGGTCGCGCTGTTCCCTGGCCGTCGCGGTGCGGGTCGGATTTTCCACAACCAGGTCGCACTGTCGGGCAAGGTGCCGCAGATCTGCTGCCTGTTCGGCCCGTCTGCGGCCGGCGGCGCCTACATCCCCTCGTTCTGCGACATCGTGATCATGGTCGAGGGCAACGCCTCGATGTATCTCGGCTCGCCCCGGATGGCCGAGATGGTCGTGGGCGAGAAGGTCAGCCTCGAGGAGATGGGTGGCGCACGCATGCACGTCACGGTCTCCGGGTGCGGAGACAACCTGGCCGTCGATGACGAGGACGCGATCGAGCAGGCCAAGCTCTACTTCGGCTACCTGCCCACCTGTTGGCGCGAGCAGCCGCCCGAGGTGCTCGCCGCGCCTGCGTCGTTTGAGCTGCTCGACGACGCCGTGCCGGTCGAGGAATCCGTCCCGTTCGACGTCCACGAGATCATCGACGGGCTGATCGACGCCGACTCGTTCTTCGAGGTCAAGCCGCTGTTCGCCGCCGAACTGGTCACCGGCTTCGGGCGCATCGACGGCCATCCCGTCGGCATCGTCGCGAACAACTCGGCCGTGCGCGGCGGCGTTCTCTTCGTCGACTCGGCCGACAAGGCAGCGCGCTTCATCTGGCTGTGCGACGCGTTCAACGTCCCGTTGCTCTACTTGGCCGACGTGCCGGGCTTCATGATCGGCAGCGAGGTCGAGCGGCAGGGCATCATCCGGCACGGCGCCAAGATGATCACCGCGGTAGCCGAGGCCACGGTGCCGCAGATCTCGGTGATCGTGCGCAAGGCCTACGGCGCTGGGCTCTACGCGATGGCCGGCCCGGGTTTCATGCCCGACGCGTGCATCGCGCTGCCCACTGCGAGGATCGCCGTGATGGGGCCGCAAGCCGCGGTGAACGCCGTCTACGCCAACAAGATCGAGGAGATCGCCGACCCGGACGAGCGGGCGGCATTCGTCGCCGACAAGCGCGCCGAGTACGAGCAGGACGTCGACCTGCTCCGGCTGGCCAGCGACCTGGTCCTCGACGCGATCATCGAACCGAGCGAGCTGCGTTCGGAACTGGTGCGGCGCTACGCCGTGCTCGTCGGCAAGTCACGCGAGATCGCGGCCAAGCGGCACGGGGTACCCCCGACGTGAGGGACGGGCTGCTGGTGCGTGGCAACACAACGGCCGAGGAACTGGCCGCTGTCGTGGCGCTCATCTCCTACCTCGAGCGTCCCCGCGAGCCCGACCGCTACGGCGACTGGCGCCGCGCCCGGCTGGCCGCGCTCACTCCGACCCGCTGCCGGGTGTGGTCCGAAAACGCTCGGTAGCGCGGGTGGTCCGGTGTTGGGTCAGTGACCGTGCCTAGTTCGCCCGGACCCGGCGCTCGGGCAGGCCTGACCGGGGAGCGGGGCCACCTCGACGATCTCGGAGGTCGCCACCGTCCCGTCCGTGCGGGGCGGGTCGAGCAGACGCACCCTTGCGCTCCCTCCGTCCAGCGACAGGACCTCGACCCGGGTGCCGGCTGGCAGGTCCCGCCCCGCAAGGCGCACCCGGCAGCCAGGAGGAGGTCCGGCCAGCCGCAGCTCGCCACGAAGGGTGAAGTCGTCGACCCAGCCCGTGACGCCCGATGCTGTGACAAGAACCTTGTTGCCGCGCACTTCACGAACCTGCGCGAGAGTCCCGTCCGGCAGGCGTCCGGCGACGACTCCGCCCTGGGGAGCCGAACGAAGCACCACGTTCTCGGAGACGACGAGGCCGTGGTCGTCGCGACCGCTGACCATCACCACCTGCCGGCTCCCCGCAGCCAGCCCGTCCGTGGGCCGGACGGCGACCTCGTGCGAGGCTGCGCAGGCCGTGGCTCCGAAGGACGTGAGCACGATCAGGACGACCACGGCGGCGGTGTTCCTCACGGGCACGTGGCCGGGTTCGCCGCTCCCTTGGTGAGGTTCGCGGAGATGGTCGCACACCAGGTACCGCCGTCGCCGACACGGTGGAACACCTTGTCGGTCTGGGTGCTGCCGAGCGTGTAGCTCGTGCTGTCATAGACCGTCTCGACGCCGCCGACGATCGCCAGGAAGCGCACCTGGTCGGTGCCAGTGTTGTTGAGGAAGCCGGACGAGATGTCCATGACCCACCTGCCACCGGCGGGGATGCTCGTCCCGGCCGGGATCGCCTTGGGGGCACCGCCGCCGGCTACCTGGTCATCGATGAACAGGCCACCGACCGTAATCGCTGCGGTCGTTGGGTTATAGAGCTCCACCCACTCGGTGCCCGTGCCGCTCGGCGCCATGAGGTACTCATTGACGCGGATTGCGGCGGGGTTGCCGGGCGGCGGTGCCGTCGTACGCGTCGTGTAGTGCCGGGTGCCCACGTCGTAGGTGACGTCGAAGGAGGTGCCGCCACCGGCGGTTGCGAGGTGGATGTTGCCGTTGCTGTTCAGGGTGCCGGCGTAGTTGATTGCGGCTCCCGAGGTGTCCAGGTCGTCGCAGGGCTTGTTCATCAGGTAGATGTCGGCATTGATCGCCCGGTACGCGTCGAGGGTGCGGTTGCCCGGGTGCCCGAAGGAGTTGACCCCACACGAGATCACGGTGTTCTGTGGGTTGGTGGTGTTGACGTAGGTGCTGCTGCTGCTGTGCGGCGAGCCGTGATGGTTGGCCCGCAGCGTGTTGACCTGGCCCGTACGGGTCGCGAGCAGCGACTCGATGTTGTTGTAGGTGTAGCTGTTGGGGCTGGCGGCGTACTCCCCGTCGCTGTCGCCGGCGGTGACGTAGGAATAGGGGCCGTAGGCGATGCGCAGGCCGATCGAGTAGTCGTTCTCGCTCGGGGGGACAGCATCGGCGTGGTGATCACCGCTGACCGGCGTGGTGCCATTCGCCTGCATGACGCCCTTCGCATTTGCCTCGAGGACGGTGGTCGTGACCCCGGCGCCGAGGTCGAACGAGGGCCAGGTGCCGGTGTTGGTGAGCGTCAGGACCTTCCCTTGGATGTTCGCCCGGTCGGCCTGCCCGGCCGGCCCATAGAGCCAGCAGATGAAGCGCGCCGCTGTCGTCGACGTGGTGCCGGCGTTGTCGTAGACGATCTCGGTGCTGGGCGCGGTCGACGTGCCCGGCTCGCAGGTGCCGTTGGCGTTGGTGTCGCTCCACTTACCGCCGTCGTGGTCCACGAACTGCCCGACCGTGAAGCCGAGACCGCCGCTCGGCGTAGGCGTCAGCAGCTGGTAGAGCCCCTGGCCGTATGCGGCCGTGTCACCAGGGACGTGGCCGTAGCCGATGTGGTCGAGGTGGTGGTGGCTCGCCATGACGTAGTCGAGGTGCACCGGTCCGGAGGCGACGCCGCAGATCGAGCGGATCACCGATGCGATCCGGGTGGCGTGCGTCGCGGTGCCTGTCGTGTTGTAGGCACTTTCGCCGAGGTCGATCAGCATGGTCTTTCCCGTGGGACCGACGATGAGCTGGCTGTCGCCCTGCTCCACGTCGAACCAGTAGACGTTCAGCTCGCCCTGCTTCCAGGTGCCGCTAGTCGAGCAGTGGGGGGCATCGGTTACCGCGGCTTGCGCGTTCGGCATGATCGTGACGACGGTGAGGCCGAGCAGTCCGAAGGCGAACGCGCCGGCCATGCACCGCCTGAGGTAGCTGGACATCGCGGCATACCCTTCGGCGGCTGGATGGGCTCGTGCGGACATTTCATCCCGAAGAACGAAAATTATGCAGAAGCCTCTAAGCCGGACAATAGGTGAGAGGCAGCAGGCTGGCAACAACCGGCACTGACCCAGGCGGTGCGCCACAATCGTCAGGTGAGCCTGTCCGCGCACGTTCTCGACTCCCGCGGCAGCACCCGCGAGGCCAAGACGGCCTGGTGCGAGGGCCTGCCCTTCGTCGTGCGCACCCTGTTCGGGATCGGGATCGCCGTCGTCGTCACCAACCTCCTCGGCAGCGTCGTGATCACCTTCCTCGTGCTCGCGCTCAACGACGGCGCGCCGCACGGCGACCGGATGGCCCTGCTGGCGGTCTCGTCGGCATACGCGGTGGTGGCGATGACGGTCGGGACGATCTTCGGCGCCTCCCTGCACAAGCGGACGCTGAGCTGGCTCAGCCACGGCGACGTGCCCACCTACCAGGAGGCGCGGCGAACACTGCGGACCCCGATAGACGTCGCGGTGATCACGGCCGTGCTGTGGCTCATCGGGGCGGTCGTCATCGGCGCTGTGGTCGCCGCACAGGGCATCGGCGGGGCCGAGATCGTCGGAATCGGCGGTGGCGTGGCCCTGGCCGGGCTCAGTACGGCTGGCGTCACGTATCTGCTCGTCGCCCGGACGACCCGCCCGATCACCCAGCTGGCGCTGGCCACCTACCCGCCGCGCAACTCGCCGCTGTTGTCGGTACGGGTGCGGTTGATGGTGACCTGGTGGCTCACGACTGCCATCCCGCTCATCGGCATCATCCTGGTGCTCACCTCGCCGCCCGGGCACAGCCACGTCCGCGGTGCGGCGATCGTCCTGGCGACGGTGGCCCTGGGGGTTGGGCTGCTGTCCACCGGGCTCGCGGCCAGGGCGATCGGCACGCCGATGCGCGATCTGCTGAGTGTGCTGCGCCGGGTCGGTTCGGGTTCGCTGGACACCGAGGTCGTCGTCGACGACCCGGGTGAGATCGGCATGCTGCAGGGTGGCGTCAACGACATGGTGGCGGGACTGCGGGAACGCGAGCAGATCCGGGACATGTTCGGACGCCACGTCGGGCCCGCCGTCGCGCAGGAGGCGATGCGCGACGGCGTCACGCTGTCCGGTGAGGCCCGCGACGTGGTCGCCCTGTTCGTCGATATCACCGGTTCCACGGCGCTGACGCGGACTACCGATCCGGGCGAGTTCGTGGCGATGCTCAATCGGTTCTTCTCGGTGGTCATCGACACGGTCGAACGGGCCGGTGGCTTGGTGAACAAGTTCGAGGGTGACGCCGCGCTGTGCATCTTCGGCGCGCCGGTCGAACTCGACGACCCCGCCACCGCCGCCCTGAGTGCCGCCCGCGAGATCCGCGACCGGATCGCGGCCGCCGGCGAGGTGCAGATCGGCATCGGCGTGGCGGCCGGTCCGGTCATCGCCGGGCAGATCGGGGCCGCAAGCCGCCTCGAGTACACCGTCATAGGGGATGCGGTGAACGAAGCCGCCCGGCTCACCGATCTGGCCAAAGCACAGCCGACATGCGTGCTGGCATCCGACGTCGTCGTGCTGCTCGCGAGCCCGCTGGAGCGGGCGCACTGGCACGCGGCGGGCGACCTCGTCGTCCGCGGCCGCAACGAGCCGACGCGCACCTGGTCGGCGAACCGCTCAGACTAGGAGTTGGCGCGAAATGCAACCCTAACTTCTGGATAGTCACGGCAAGGATCCGACGTGGAGTGTCACCCTCAGGGCGTCGGGTAGCCGAGGTCCCACAGGCCGTAGTTCAACTCCCGCAGCAGCTTGCGCAGGACCGGTAACGACAGCCCGACAACATTGTGATGATCACCCTCGACACCGTCTATGAACCAGCCACCGAAGCCGTCGACCGTGAACGCGCCGGCCACGTTGGAGGGCTCGCCGCTGCTGCGGTAGACCTCGAGTTCGTCGTCGGTGATGTCGCTGAAATGCACCTTGGTCGAGGCCGTGGCCGACGCAACCCGCTCGGCGACGACATCGATCAGGCAGTGACCGGTGTGCAGCACCCCGCTCTTGCCGCGCATCCGCTTCCAGCGCACCACGACCTCGTCCTGGGTGCCCGGCTTGCCCAGCGTGTCCCCCTCGAACTCGAGCAGGGAATCGCAGCCGAGGACGAGTGTCTCGGGCAGTTCGCCGTCGGCGATCGCTTCAGCGCGCATCCGCGTGGCGATGACAGCTGCCTTGCGGTTGGCCAGCTCCTGCACCAGCTCCCGCGCCGGCAAGCCCTGCACCGACGACTCGTCGAAGTTGCTGGCCAGGCGCTGCGGGACTACCCCGGCGTTCACCAACGTTTCATAGCGGCCCTGCGACGCCGAGGCCAGGATGAACCGGACCGTGGGCTGCGGCGGCCAAGGATCAGTCACAGGCCGAGTGACTTCGAGACGACGCCCTTCATGATCTCGGTCGTCCCGCCGTAGATACGGGTGACCCGCGCGTCGGCGTAGGCGCGCGAGACCGGGTATTCCGTCATGTAGCCGTAGCCGCCGTGCAGCTGCAAGCAGCGATCGATGACGCGGCCCTGCAGTTCGGTGCACCACCACTTGGCCTTGGCTGCATCGGCGACGTCGAGCTCGCCGTCGTTGAGCCGGTCGACGCAGCGATCGATGAACGCCTGCGCGACGTCGATCTCGGTGGCGATCTCGGCCAGGACGAACTTGGTGTTCTGGAACGAGCCGATTGTCGTGCCGAAGGCCTTTCGGTCCTGGACGTAGCTCAGCGTGTTCTGGAACGCGGCCTGGGCCTCGGCCACGGCCGAGACGGCGATGGACATCCGCTCCTGGGGCAGCTTCTTCACCAGCTGCGCGAATCCCTCGCCCTCGGCGCCGAGCAGGTTCGCCACCGGCACCCGGACGTCGGTGAACGACAGCTCGGCGGTGTCCTGGCTGTGCAGGCCGAGCTTGTCGAGGTTGCGGCCCCGCTCGAAGCCGTCCATGCCGCGCTCGAGGATCAGCAGCGACATCCCCTTATGCCGGTCCTCCCCGGTGCGCACGGCGGTCACGACGAGATCGGCGTGGATGCCATTGGTGATAAAGGTCTTGGAGCCGTTGACGACGTAGTGGTCCCCGTCCAGCGTGGCGCTGGTGCGGATGCCGGACAGGTCCGAACCGGCACCGGGTTCGGTCATCGCGATCGCGGTTATCAGTTCGCCGGTGACGATGCCGGGCAGCCAGCGCTGGCCCTGCTCGTCGTTGCAGAACGTCAGGAAGTACGGCAGGCAGGTGTCGTTGTGCAGGGTGAGGCCGAGTCCGGAACCGGTGATCCCAGCCAAGGCGACCTGCTCGTCGAGGATCTGGTTGAAGCGGAAGTCGTCGACGCCGCCGCCGCCGTACTGCTCAGGGACCTGCATGCCGAGAAAGCCGCTCTTGCCGGCCTCGGTGAACACCTCGCGCGGCGTGATCCCGGCGCGCTCCCAGTCCATATAGTTCGGCACGATCGCCTTGTCGGCGAACGCGCGAAAGGCCTCACCGAACGCCTCGTGCTCGGCGTCGTAATGCTTGCGCTGCATCCTGGTTCTCCCTTGAATCGTCTCCGTCTTTGTACCAGCAGCTACGCCGCCGTCCCCGGCCGATAGCGTCTGCGGCATGGTTTCGGCATCCGTGGTCGGTGTTATCGGAGGCTCGGGTTTCTACTCCCTGCTCGATGGCGCGGAGCAGCACCGCGTACCCACGCCCTACGGCGAGCCGAGTGACGTGATCACGGTGGGCATGCTCGGCGAGCGCCAGGTCGCCTTCGTCCCGCGGCATGGCAGCGACCATCGCTTCGCCCCGCACGTCGTGCCGTACCGGGCAAATATGTGGGCGCTGCGCTCACTCGGGGTGCGCCAGGTGGCGTCGTTGTCGGCGGTGGGCTCGCTGCGGGCCGGCCTGGCGACCGGGACGCTGGTGGTGCCCGACCAACTGGCCGATCGCACCCACGGCCGGGCGCACACCTACTTCGACGGAGCCACGGGCGTCGGGCACGTCTCCTTCGCCGACCCGTACTGCCGCGACGGACGCAGCGCCGCCCTGGGAACGGGTCTGCCGGTGAGCGACGGCGGCACGCTCGTGGTCGTCAACGGCCCGCGATTCTCATCGCGCGCGGAATCACTGGAGTTCCAGGGCCATGGCTGGGCGATCATCGGGATGACGGCGATGCCGGAAGCCGGCCTGGCCCGCGAGTTGGCGCTCTGTTACACGACCCTCGCCCTGGTCACCGACCTGGACGCGGGCGTCGAGGCGGGGCAGGGCGTCACCCACACCGAGGTGCTCGCCGCGTTCGCGG
>JBDTXT010000050.1:0-10953 GCA_040006035.1 Pseudonocardiales bacterium
GCTACGACGGCGCGTTCGCGGCCGAGGTTCGGCGAAGCTCGCTCGTGCTGCAGGGGCTCACCTTTCAACCCTCCGGCGCCGTGATCGCTGCCGCCACCACCTCCCTGCCTGAGGTGATGGGAGGCGAACTCAACTTCGATTACCGCTTCGCCTGGCTGCGCGACCTGAGCCTGACCATCCGCTCGCTGTGGCTCGCCGCTTGTCCCGACGAGCCGGCCCGCCTGTTCGGCTGGTTCGCCAACGCCGCCGGACACATCGGTGATGAGCTCGTTCAGATCATGTACGGCGTCGAGGGTGAACGTGACCTCACCGAACATGAGCTGGGCAATCTTGCCGGATATCGCGGTCACCAACCGGTGCGGGTGGGCAATCAAGCCTGGGAGCAGCAGCAGCTCGACGTTCTCGGTGAGGTCCTCGACGCCGCGTACATCCTGCGCGATTCCCTCGGCGACCTGGACGACCCCGGGCGGCGCCTGCTGGTTACCTTCGCCAATCGAGCAGCGAAGGCGTGGCCGCAACCCGACGCCGGCATGTGGGAAGCCCGCGACGCCCAGCGCCACTACACCTCCTCGAAGGTCATGTGCTGGGTCGCCTTGGACCGGGCCGTCAAGCTTGCCCCGCGCATCGGCGCCACCGTCGACGCTGTGGCGGGCTGGGCAGCGGCCCGCGACCAGGTCCACGCGGCCGTTCTGGAGCGGGCGTGGAGCGAATCATTGGGCGCCTACGCCGGCGCCTTCGGCTCCGATGACCTCGACGCGTCGGTGCTCATGCTGCCCCTTGTCGGCTTCCTGCCCGCCACCGACGACCGCATGCGATCGACCATCGAGGCCATCGACGAACAGCTCGGCGCGGGCGGGCTCGTTCGCCGCTGGTCAGCTGAACCCAACGGGTTCCTGATCTGCACCTACTGGCTGGTGGAGTGCTTGGCACTCGGCGGGGACTCCGCACGAGCCGAGGACGTCTTTCGCCGCACCACCTCCTACGCCAACGACCTCGGACTGCTGTCCGAACAGGCCGACCAGACAAGTCGCGACCTGCTGGGCAACTTCCCCCAGGCGTTCTCCCACGTCGGACTGATCAACGCCGCCTGGCGCATCGCCCACCCATCCACCGATCTCGCCGACTCACCCGAGGAGCACCATGACAGCTAACGGAATCGCGAAAGGAAGGCTGGCCGGGAAGATCGCCCTGATCACCGGATCGGACTCCGGGATCGGGCAGGCGACCGCGATCGAGTTCGCCCGCGAGGGTGCCGACCTCGTCGTGCACTACCTCCACGACGAGCAGGGCGCATCCCATACGAAAGCAGAAGTCGAAGGAGCCGGGCGCCGCGCCATCATCGTGCAGGCCGACGTCAGCGACGAAGACCAGGTACACCGCCTGTTCGACGCGGCAGTGACCGAGCTCGGTTCGCCGGACATCCTGGTGAACAACGCCGGCGTCGACGCCTCCGGCACGCCGGTCGCCGAGCTGTCGACCGCCGTCTGGGACAAAGCCATCCGCACCAACTTGTACGGATACTTCTTCTGCGCGCGCCGCTTCATCCAGCTACGCCTCGCGGCGGGCGAACCCGGCAAGATCATCAACGTCTCGTCCGTCCACGCCGACAATCCCAACGCCGGCGGCTCAGACTACGACTGCTCAAAAGGCGCGATCCGCATGCTCACCCGCACCCTTGCCCTCGAACTCGCACCACACCACATCAACGTCAACAGCCTGGCCCCCGGAATGGTGCTCACCCCGTTCAACCAAGCCGCGATCGACGACCCGGAGTTGCTCGAGAAGCAGGTGCAGAGCATTCCCTGGAAACGAGCCGCACAGCCCGCCGAAATCGCCAAGCTCGCACTCTTCCTCGCCTCCTCGGACGCCGACTACGTAACCGGAGCGTCCTACGTCATGGACGGCGGACTCATGATCAACCTTGGCCAAGGCGCCTGAGCGGAAATGAAACAGATTCCCCAACTGAGGAACGAGCCAGGCCATCCGGGCACACGCGGGCATCACTATTCGGGGGCAGACCCCTGCTCCGCGGACTCATCAATGAATACCCGGCTGCGTGGCCTAAGCCGATGAGTATCCGGCACCCACAAGTCGAATCGGTGTCCTCAGGTGCGGCCATTTTGCGGGAAGCGACGCTGCATCTATAGGCCGTATCCGACGATCGTGATGAAGGCCGGGACGTTGCCCATCACGACGGCCAGGCAGCGGGGAACGTCAGACGCCGGCGTGAGCAGTGGCACCGGGAACGTGAACTGACGAGTGTCCTGGGCCGGGACCGTCATCTCGGCCAGAGATTCCCGACGGTCGGCTAATTGCACAACCGCCCGAGTTCGGGAAACCGGTGAAGATGGTCACGTCTTGTGGCGCGGCATCGTTGTTCGCCACCGTCAGACTGCTGACCGCGTCGGCGATGACCGGGCCGATGCCGTAGAGGTCGCTGCCGTGAGCTGGTCACAGTCGCCACTCCACGGGCGCGTCTGGGTTCGGCTCGTAGCAGCACCGGAGGCCTGTCCGCACGTGGGTGCTGAGGTGGCGGGCGACCACCGGATCGGCGCTGTGGATCGCGTCGAGCGCGGTTGCGATGGCCTTGCGGACCGTGACCCGGGCCCGCTCGGCTCCGCTGCCGTAGGTCCGGGCGCGCCTGCCCAGACCGGTGGCGGCGCTCACTTCGTGGAGCAGCGCTTCGCGTTCGGTGGTCAGCCTCGCGCCCAGCGCGGCGTCACCCGAGGCGTCGGCCCCGTCGAGCTCGGTGTCGATCTCGGCGAGTCGGTGGCGGTAGGTGGCGAGCGCCTGGGCGTCGATCACACCGCCGAGGCCGGACTGCTCGACGGTCTCCGCTCCACCGGCCAGACGCAGGGCCGGCACCTCAGTCCCGGGTTGCGACAACAGCGTGTGTAGGTGCTCGAGGCCGCGACGCGCAGGGATTGCCGTCTCGTGACGGGCTCGGCCGACCAGCCACACTCCGGCGGGTCCGGGGCGCAAGGTCATCATCGGCGTGGACCGCTCGGGTTCGCCCACCGGCGGCGATTCGGCCTCGAGCCGCTCGCGCCACCAGGTCGCGCCGATGCGACGGTAGCTCGAGAGCGCCTTCTCCCGCAGCGCGGCTGCGCGCTCGGTGTCACCGAGCCGCTGGCATGCCCGGGCCAGGGTGTCGTCGGTGACACCGTGGAACATCACGGCGCCGGAGTTAATTACGGCCCGCCCGGCGTAGGGCAGCAGCAGCGGGGTGATCGTCTCGACCAGCTCGTCGAGCCCGGTCGTGAGGGCGACGTCGAGGAGCAGGTGTAAGACGAGCAGGTAGTTGTGGTCGCGCGGGAGGTCGGCCAGCACCCGTCCGTCGAAGGTCGATGCGAGCCGGCGCGCGTCGTCGGCCAGCCCGATGCCGAGGTAGATCCAGGCGATCTCGGCGAAGATCTCGCGGATCCCCTCCTGCTCGGCGAGCGCCTCGCCCTCACGCGCCCGAGCGACGACGGCGTCGCTGCGGTCACCGGCCTGCACGGCGCTGTAGCCGATCATGGCGCTGAGCACGAAGTGACCGTCGGGCAGCTCATCCGCGGTGTCCTCAGCCAGGGCGATGAGCGGGGCGATGGTGTCGGTCCGGCCGCGCATCAGGTCGAGCATCAGCCGGCGCGAGGCGGCGAAGAAGAGCGACCTTCGCGACTCCTCGCCGAGGCGCTCGAGTGCGCGTATCTGGCGGTTGAGCTCGGATACGTCGAGGGTCTCCGCGGCCACTGTCAACAGCCACAGGTGCGCCTTGGTCCGCGAGTCGGCGTCGCTGAGGTGCGCGGCGGCGTCGGCGAGTTTGTGCGCGAGGTCGACCCGCACGTCCAGCTCGTCCGGTCCCCAGTGCGTGGCCAGCGCTGCGTCGAGCGCGTCAGCCACGACGCCCGGGTCCCCGGTCGCCTCCGCGTGCTTCACGGCAGCGGCGGCAAAGGGCGCGGCGCGGTTGCGTTGCCCGGCATAGGCCCAGCAGCGGGCCAACGCGGCGCCGAGCCGCGCACGGTCGCGTGTGGACGTGCTGGCGCCGTAGGCCTCGAAGAGTACGGCGGGGATCCGGCCCGGCTCGGTGCCGAAGACATAGGTACCGGCGAGGTCGAGCGCCGCCTGAGTGCGGGCGTCGACCTCGCCGGTATCCATGTCGGTCATGGTGACATCAGGGACGGATCAGCGTCACTGACTCGGCGTGCCGAGCGACTGCGGCCTCGTCCCAGTCACCGGTGCAGTACACGCTGAGCTCGGTGATCCGGCCCTCGTCATCGAGGTCGCAGAGAAAGGCCTCGCGGCAGTACCAATGCTGGCCGCCGTCCTGCCAGCGCTCCTCGACCTTGATCGCGTAGCCGTGCGACCCGGCCAGCACCTTCTCGACTCGCGTCCGGCCCGCCGGCGGATGCAGCGTGGTCTTGCCGGCGACGGTCTGCTCCGCGCCCTGGATCTGTACCCGCCACTGCGGGAGCGTCATGTCGGCGAACACATCTGGCGCGAACAGGTCCTCGGTCGCACCCGTCTCCAGGAACGCGACGAACCGGTCGACGCTCGCTTGGACAAGCGCAGGGATCTCGGCCGTGGTCCCAGGGGTGGTCGTCCCCGTGGTGGTCGTGGTCATCGTGGGTCACCTGCCGCGGCCAGGTTGGCCTCGATCACAGCCATCGTCTGCTTGAGGGCCTCGCTCGGGCTGAACTCGACCAGGCTGGTGCCGGCCGTGATGAGCGGGAGGTGGCCGGGAGGGGCGTAGTAGGCGTCCCCGGCACCGTGAGTCTCCTCGCGGTCGGCCCACCGGAAGGTGATCTGACCGCTCTGGACGACACCCCAGTGCTGGCACTGGCACCGGTCTTCGGGCAGGCCCTGGAACAGCGGAGCCGGGTCGACGTCCTCGGGGTAGGACTCGAAGCCGACCGTGTAGCCGTCGAGCTCGGCGTACCGGGCCTGGATCTCGGGCAGATCCACGGCGACCGGCGTGGTCAACTTGTTGGCACTGGGCATTGCTACCTCCTGAAGGTTGGAACTGATCTCAATCAGAAGGCGTGACTTCCGGAGTCACATCGTGACCGTGAACGATCGGCAGCCGGGCGCGGTGGTCGCTCCAGTCCCAGACCTTGGTGGCCCATTCGCCCGAACCCAGCTCATGACGCGCTCCGCCCATCGTTCGTAGGTCTCCGATACGGCGCGCATCGAGTCGGCTTGCGAGCCAATGCGAAACCGGTACTCCGAGTTGACCTTCCGCACAACGGATCTCGCCGCCTCATACGCGTTCACGGCCCGCGCAAGCAGACATCCCGTGTCGGAAACTTTGGTCAGGCCGCGCGCTCAGGCGTCGGCGGGCGGACGTCCGACGACCATCGATTTCAGGAGGGCGGGTGAGAAGCTGTGTGCCGTCTCAGGGTCGAGCTGCGCGCCAAGGCCGTCCAGCACCCGCGTGAAGAAAGAGCGAGCGGATGCGGCAAACACCAGGTCGGCGACGTCGACGTCGCTCAAGCCGATTTCGTGCAACTGGTCGACATCCTGCTGACAGATTGACTCCGCAGACGTGGCGACCTTGGCTGCGAATTGATACGCGACCCGGTCCTCCCGACCCAAGGTCGCACCGGTCGGATCCTGGGCGATTAGCTCCAAGATCTTCTCGTCACCGCAGACATCTCTCATGAACTTCGAGTGCGCGGCGGTGCAGTAAGTGGAACGCAATGCCCGCGCCGCAGCGATCGTCGCCAATTCGAAGCGGCGCCGATCCATGCCGTTGCGTATCGCGGTGTTGAGTGCGTTCCACGCCTGAGCCACTTCGGGTCGAGTAGAGAAAGCGCCGGCATAGTTCGGTAAGAAACCCCACGCGACTCGCTGCTGCTGGTAATACTCGGCGAGGACGCCGGTGGCGGTGTCCTGTGGGACCGGGTCGATGAACATGCGGCAAGTCTCGACCAGAAGGCGATCCGATGCCAGCGTTTCGTCGGATTGGCGCGCTGCCACCGGTGCGTACCGTTCGACCGTGGGGAGGGCGGCGAATGTGCGGTCTCGTAGATCACTGTCCGCGGCGCGTTCCGGTGGTGGTGCTCGATACCACACGCAGGCGTCGACCGGAGCTCACTGCGGCGGCGGCAGTTCCTGGAAGTCGGCGATGAGGGGCCAGAGCTGGCTACCCATCTCGACCTGGGTGAGCAGGACACCGACGGTGGCGTCGGGGTCGACGAAGAAGTCGGTGCCCAGGCCACCCGACCAGCCGTAGCGGCCGTGGTGGCGTCCCGCGATGTGTACTGCGACCCCGAATCCCCAGCCCGTGCCGTCCCAGAAGCCTGGGAAGAAGCTGTCGGGTGTCTTGCATTGTTCCGGCACCTGATCGCTGGTGAGCAGACGCTTGTGCTTGGCAGAGATCAATCCGGTGTCGTCGGCGAGTGCCCGAGCGAAGCGGTAGAAGTCGCGTGCTGTCGAGACCAGTTCGCCGTGATCAATGTCGAAGGGTGGCGGGCCCGCGTAGAACCCACCCGCTGCCGGCTCGGTCTCGACGAAGCCGTTCGGCCCGTGTCGATGCGCGGCCGGCAACCGATCGACCTTGTCGGTCGGCACCCACAGCGCGGTGTCGGCCATGCCGAGCGGAACGAAGATCTCCGCGGCCAGATGCTCGCCCAGCGGACGGCCGGTCAGGCGCGCAATCAAGATGCCGAGCACTCCGAAGGAGTGGTGGTAACGCCAGCCTTGACCGGGTTGGAACGCGAGTGGTAGTTCGCCGAGTCTGCGCAGCCATTCGCTCGCTCCGAAAGCAACCGGTTCGGGACCAGCCTCGGTGCCGTTGTCGGCCATAGCCTGTTGCAGCGGCGAGTTGGTGAGCACCATGCCGTAGCCCGAGGTATTGGTCAGCAAATGGCGCACCGTGATCGGGTGTTCGGCCGCGACGGTGTCATCGAGCGCAGCTGTCGGGCTCGTAAGCACGCGCCGGTCAGCCAACTCAGGCAGCCACTCGTCGACTGGTTGATCGAGACTGAGGTCTCCGCTCTCGATCAGGCGCAACGTGGCGACCGCAGAGATCACTTTCGTCATCGACTGGATCCGCATGATCGCGTCGGCAGGCATGGGCGCCCCGCCGAGAGAGGCCAGGCCGGCTGTGACTACCTCGGGTTCCTCGCCCGTCGCGATAACCGCGACTATGCCCGGAGCCGATCCGGCCGCGACGTGCCGGTCGAGCAGCTGCTGAAGATCCTCACTCATTGGTGCGACATTGCCACATGCTGCGGACAGCGTACGGGTGGACGCAGGGCGCAACACTCGTCCTGCCTCGCACAGGGTCCCTGCCACGTCCGCTGTCAGTGACCTCGCCTGCGGGTCAGGGGAGCGTCTGGAGCCCGGCGCCAGTCAGCAGGTAACTCGGAACGAGGGAGGCTGGATCTGCCTGGACAAGTTCGAGCATCGCCGATCCGGCGACTTCTGGCGTCAACGGCACACCTAACGCTTGGACGTACTCCTCCTCCGTCTGCCCGTACCGCGCCGCGTACGCCTTCACCGCGGGCAGGCCGAGGTCGGTGGACGGCGTCAGGCGTGGCAGCACCGCGGTAAACGTGATGTCCAAGCCGGCCCGCAGTGCCTCGTCTTGGGCGTACCCGGTGATGAACCGCTGCGTGGCTTTGGCGCCGGCGTATCCGCCGCTCAACGGTGATCCGGCCATTGCTGCGCCGCTGCTCACGACGATCACCCTGCTGCCCGCGAGCAGCGGCCGCAGCAGCGCAGCCCGCAGCCAGACGAACGCCATCTGGACGTCGGTGTGCCAGTTGACCGAGAACGTTTCCCATGTCTGCTCCTGCAGCGACAGGATCGCGGGAGGCGCGCCGGCCACCAGAATGACAACCTGCGGCTGGTACGTATCGAGGAGTTGCCCGGCGACTGTCGAGTCGGTCGCATCCGCGATCTTGATCTTCACGTTCGGACGGGTGGCGGCCAACTCGGCAAGGGCCGAGCCGGACCGCGCCACCGCCACGACCGGAGCCCCCGCGTCGGCGAACGCGACGGCAATGCCTCGTCCGAGGCCCCGGCTCGCCCCCACCACCAGCGTGAGGTCGTTCACCATTGACCTTCTGTCTTGAACTCGGCGCCGAGTTCGGCTGTGCCTCCGTCGATTTCTGCGGACCACCATCCGCGAAAGTCGTTCATTGCGGCGAAGGCCTCGTCCGGGGTTTGGTCGACCGTGATGCTGGCGGTGAGATCCATGACTATTCTCCTGTCAGTTGGTGACGAGTTGCGGCTGGTCAGCCGCAGCGGCGTCGCCGTCGGCTGGATAGGACGCGATTCGGGTACGTCCGGGGAGTGCGGCTGCGGCGAAAATCCCGATCGCTGAGAACGCCGCGCCCAGCCAGACCGCGTGCTTGAAGTGGTGGATGAACGTCTGCGCCGACAGGTAGTTGCCCTTGTTGGCGAACACGGTGGCAAGAATCGCGATGCCTAACACGCCGCCGATCTCGCGTAGCGCGCTGTTCGTCCCGGAGGCGATCCCCATATCCGACGCGGGGACCGATCCGACGACGGCGTTGGCGACGGTCGGGAAGCACAGCGAGATCCCGACGCCGGCGACTCCTAGCGCGACCGCAAGCCAGGTGTAGCTCATGCCGGGTTTGGCGATGGCGGCGACCCACCCCAACCCCACTGCCTGCATGGCGAGCCCGACCAGCATGAACGGTTTGCTGCCGTAGCGGTCGGCCAGTGCCCCAGCTATCGGAGCCACGATCATCGGCGCCCCGGTCCACGGCAGGGTGCGAAGGCCGGCCGCTAGTGGTGAGTATCCGAGTGCTGTTTGCAGGAACTGCATCATCAGGAACAGGACGCCGAACAGCGAGGCGTACATGAAGAAGCTGACACCGTTGGCCGCGTTGAACCCGCGGGAGCGGAACAGCGCGGAGGAGAGCATCGGCGTCGCGGTGCGCCGTTCCCACGCCAGGAAAGCGGCGACCAGGCCCGCACCCAGCACGAGGGAGACGATGATTTCTCCGCTACTCCAGCCAATGCTGTTAGCGCGGACCAGCCCCCAGGTGATGCCGAAGAAGCCTGCCCCGGCGAGCAGCAATCCGGTGATGTCAAGTCGTGATCGGGGCCCGAAGCTCTCCGTTAGGCGAGAGTACGACAGCGGTACCAGGGCAAGACCGATCGGGACGTTGAGCCAGAAGATCCAGTGCCAGCTGATCCCGCCGACGATCGCGCCTCCGACCACCGGGCCTAGGGCGACGGCCAGACCGGTGATGCCGCCCCAGAGCCCGATGGCGGCTCCTCGCTTCTCGGCTGGGAATGCCTCACTTATCAGCGTCAATGTGATCGGCGCGACGGCTGCCGCCGCGGCACCCTGCACCCCGCGGGCCGCGATGAGTGCGCCGATGCTTGGCGAGAGTGCGGCTGCGGCCGACGCGGCCGTGAACGCGAGCAGCCCGAGCGAGTAGACCCGTTTACGCCCGAACCTGTCGCCCAGGGCGGCGCCGGTGAGCAACGCGACCGCGAACGCCAAGTTGTAGGCGTTCACCGTCCACTCCAGATCGCCAAGGTTGGCGTGCAGGCTCGAGCGCAGTGCAGGCAGCGAGTTGGCGACGACGAGCGTGTCGAGTGCGGTCATGAACACGCCAAGCGAGGCGAGCGCCAGCGTCCAGGTTCTGTGCTGAGGCATTCCGGCGCCGGTACCGCCTGCCAATGAAGAAGACATATCGTGTCGTGCTCCGTTCTCATCCGCTGTTCGCGCGATGGGACGCGCTTATAAGGGCAGACACAGCGCTCGTCGGAAACTGGTCGCCCAAATAGCGACCATTTCTGCAGGCGCCCGGTGTCAGTACTGGGAGGAGACTTCACCCGGGAGGTGGCAGAGATGTCGGCAGAACTGCTCGAGCGTGCGCGTGCCGGTGACCGAGAGGCATTTGCTGCGCTGGTCGAACCGCATCATCGCGAGCTGCATGTGCACTGCTACCGCATGCTCGGGTCCCTGCAGGACGCGGAGGACGCGGTGCAGGAGACGTTGCTTGCTGCATGGCTCGGACTCGAGGGCTTCGAGGGTCGCTCGTCGGTGCGTACCTGGCTGTATCGCGTCGCCACCAACCGGTGCCTGAACATGCGGCGCTCCAAGAATCGTCGGCCGATGAACGCCGAGCCGCTGCCCATTGCGCCACCGGAGCCCACCCGCCTCGGCGAGGTGCTGTGGCTGCAGCCCTATCCCGACGCAATGCTGGACGGGCTTTCTGATCAGGCGCCTGGGCCGGAGGCACGGTATGAATCCCGTGAGGCGATCTCGCTCGCGTTCGTCACCGCGATGCAGCTGTTGCCACCCAACCAACGCGCGGCGCTGCTGCTGCGCGACGTACTCGGATACCGCGCGAGTGAGGCCGCCGAATTGCTCGGCATCACCGAGGATGCTGTCACCAACGCCCTCAAACGGGCCCGCGCCACAATGGGGGGTGCCCGGACGCTAGGCCCGCCGCCGCCCGCACCCGGCTCCCCGCAGGAGAGCGAACTATTGGAGCGTTTCGTCGCGGCCTTCACCGAACTCGACGTCGACGCGCTCGTGGCGCTGATGACCGACGACGCCTGGGTGCGGATGCCTCCGCTGCCATTCGAGTACCGCGGATCGGACGCTGTGCATCGCTTCTTTACCGCGATCCGTCCCTACCACCTGCGCTTCGACCGGATGGTGCCGGTGCGGGCGAACGGTCAACCCGCGTGGGGCGGCTACCAGCGCGACCCGATCACTGGTGGATTGCACCTCACAAGCATCTTCGTGATCGCCCTCGCCGGGGACCGCATCTCCGATTTTATCCGCTTCGAGACGTGCCTAGCGCCCTACTTCTGCCTGCCCCGCACGCTCGACTAACCCGTGACAAGGTGTCAGTCGGCGGTCGTCGTTTCCGACAGTCTCCGGGCGAGAAAACGCCGTTCACTGTCGGTGGTTGCCAGGCTCATTGCCTCGCGGTAGAACGCGGCGGCCTCGTCGGGTCGGTGCAAGCGGCGCAA
>JBDTXT010000051.1:0-10811 GCA_040006035.1 Pseudonocardiales bacterium
TGCCGAGAAGATCACGATCGTCAAGGTGAACATTGACGAGAACCCCGGGATCGCCCGCAACTACCAGATCATGTCGATCCCGACGATGTCGGTGTTCAACAAGGGCGAGATCGTGAAGTCGATCGTCGGCGCCCGACCGAAGGCCGCCATCCTGAAGGAGCTCGACGAGTTCGTCGCCTGAGCCCGCGTTCCGGCGCCCGTCACCTCGTGACGGGCGCCGTTTGCGCGTGATTGAGGTGTTTTGTCTGGGGAGCTGAGCAGGTTTCGGGGGCACCTTGCCTGGGGCACACTATGGCGACGGACTACCGATCGACCGACGAACGAGCACACCGACAACTCCCGCCGAATAAGGACCACTATTCCTCATGCACGACCTCCGCCGCGGCGCCTCTGGTCGCGCTGTCGCCGAAGTGCGGAGGATGCTGGCGACCCTCGGTTTGCTCGACAACACCGACGACGCCGTCCACGACGAGTTCGACGAGGCCACCGAGCTCGCGGTGCGTCACTTCCAACAGCGGCGCGCAATCTCGGTCGACGGGCTGGTAGGGCCGGAGACCTATTCGGCTCTCACCGGCGCGCACTGGCAGTTGGGCGACCGCGTCCTGTCGCATTTTCCGGCCCAGCTGATTGTCGGCGACGACGTCGCCGCGCTGCAGAATCAGCTGCTCGAACTCGGCTACAACCTAGGACGCACTGACGGCATCTTCGGCTACGGCACCGCCGAGGCGACGCAGTCCTTCCAGCGCGACTCCGGCTTGGTCGCCGATGGCGTCTGCGGACCGCAGACCCTGCGAGCGTTGCGCCAACTCGGGCGCCGCGTCGTCGGTGGGCGGCCGCAGTACCTGCGTGAGATGGTCAGAGTCGCCGAGTCCGGGCCGAGCCTGCTGGGCAAGCGAATCGTCATCGACCCCGGGCACGGCGGCGCTGACACCGGCGTCGCGTACGACGACCTGACCGAGGCTGCACTCGTCTACGACCTGGCTGCCCGGCTCGAGGGGCGCCTGACCGCGCTCGGCGTGACGACCTTCGTGACTCGGGGTCCGGGTAATGGTGCAACCGACGAGCAGCGCGCCGGGTTGGCCAACGGCATGGGCGCCGACCTCGTGCTGTCACTGCACATCGACGGCTTCACCTCACCGCGTCCGCATGGCTTGGCGGCGTACTACTACGGGGGCAACGAGACGACATCCACCATCGGTGAACGACTGGCCGATCTGGTGCAGCGTGAACTCGTGGCCCGGACCGGGCTGCTGGACAACCACACGCACGGCAAGGGCTGGACGATGCTGCGGCTGACCCGGATGCCCACAGTGCGAGTGGAACTCGGCTATCTCAGCTCCCCGATCGATCGGCCCATGCTGGTCGACCCGTTGTTCCGCGACACCGTGGCCGAAGGTCTGCTGGTGGCCGTGCAGCGACTGTATCTCCCGCTGGCGGATGACTATCCGACCGGCGTAATGCGGATTCCCGCTGTAGTGGGCGGAGCCTCCGGTGATGGTCCGCCGGCGTAGCCGCACGCGCGCTCGAGGATTTGGGTAGGACTGACACATGGTGCAACCAGGCCCGGACCCCGACAGCTACCCGCCGATCAATCCGCAGGAGCCTGTACCCGACGACCCGGGTGAGCTGTCGCCCGACACCCCCGAGACCTTGCCGCCTGCGCCGGTCGAGCCGATGCCAGGACCAGACGACCCCGACAGCGTCCCTGCGCCCGGCTAGCCCATCGACGATCCCCCTGCCGTCCCCCGAACGTCGCCGTCAGCGCGGGGCCAGCACCGGTGCCTGCATGGACGACAGGAGGCGCTCCAGCGCGTACTCGACGTCCTCCTTCCACGACACCGTCGACTTCAGATCCAGTCGTAGCCGGGGCGTCCTGGGGTGCGGCCGAACGGTCTTGAACCCGACGGCGAGCAGATAGTCGGCGGGCAGCACGCAGGTGTGCTCGGCGCCTGACCTCGGTGCCCTGGATTGCGGGGCGGCCCACTCGGCCCGCTCCGCTGGCTCGGACGGCGACTTGGCCATCCCGAACGCCTCGATCGCCTTGATCCCACGCCTTGCCGCGTCCCTGGCCACACCCTGAACGAGCATGCGGCCCAGTCCGCCGCCGCTGAATTCGGGCATGAGGTGTGCGGTCATCAGCAGGACGGCGTCGGCGCTGACCGGCGAGGTCGGAAATGCGACGGAACGCGGCACGTAGGCCGGCGGGGCGTAAAGGATGTGCCCCGCCGGCACCCCGTCGACGTAGATCAGTTGGCCGCAGCTACCCCACTCCAGCAGGGTGTCGGAGACCCAGGCCTCTTTCTCCAACTCGGCGGAGCCGCTGTCGCAGGCGCGCTCCCCGGCCACCGGATCGAGTTCCCAGAACACGCAGCGGCGACAACTAGTCGATAGGTCGCCGAGGTTGTCGAGCGTTACGTTCACGAGACGACGCGACACCAGCAAGCTCCTGCCTGATGAGACTCCCCTGACAGGGTAGGCAGAAAGCGGCCGGTGGCGCGAGGGGCATGGGGCTCAGGCGCTGCCGTCGTAGCCGGCCAGGAATTGCCCGATCCGGCCGATCGCCTCGGTGAGGTCGTCGGCACGGGGCAGGGTGACGATGCGCAGGTGATCGGGGTTGGGCCAGTTGAAGCCGCTGCCCTGCACGACCAGGACGTGCTGCTCACGCAGCAATTCCAGCACGAAATGCTGATCGTCCTTGATCGGGTACACCTCCGGATCGAGGCGTGGGAAAACGTAGAGCGCGCCCTTGGGCTGGACGCAACTGACGCCGGGGATGGCCAGCAGCGCCTGCATGGCTGCGTCGCGCTGCTCGCGCAACCGGCCGCCGGGCAGCACGAGATCGTGGATGCTCTGCCGCCCGCCGAGTGCCGTCTGAATCGCATGCTGACCGGGGACGTTCGCGCAAAGGCGCATGTTGGCCAGGATGGTGATGCCCTCGAGATAACTGGCAGCCGGGCGTTTCGGTCCGCTCACCATCAGCCACCCGGAGCGGAATCCGGCGAGGCGATAAGCCTTTGACAGCCCGTTGAAGGTGAGCGTGAAGACGTCGGGCGCCAGCCGGGCGAATGGGATGTGCACCGCGTCGTCGTAGAGGACCTTGTCGTAGATCTCATCAGCCATGACGACGAGGCGGTGCTCGCGCGCCAGTTCAGCGATCTGCGCCAACACCCGCTCGGGGTACACCGCGCCGGTGGGATTGTTCGGATTGATCACGACGATCGCCTTCGTCCGTGGCGTGATCTTCGCGCGGATGTCGTCCAGGTCCGGCCACCACCCGTTCGCCTCGTCGCAGAGGTAGTGGACCGGCCGCCCGCCGGCCAGTGAGGTCGACGCGGTCCACAGTGGGTAGTCCGGCGCCGGCACCAGAACCTCATCGCCGTCATCGAGCATTGCCTGCAGCGATAAGGTGATCAGCTCGCTGACACCGTTGCCCAGCCAGATGTCGTCGACGCCGACGGTGTCGATGCCGAGGGCCTGATAGTGCTGAACGATCGCGGTGCGAGCGGACAGCAACCCCTGCGAGTCGGAGTAGCCCTGTGAGTCGGGCAGGTTGCGGATGACGTCGACGAGAATCTCGTCCGGGGCGTCGAACCCGAAGGGCGCGGGGTTGCCGATGTTGAGCTTGATGATGCGCCGGCCCTCTTCTTCGAGTCGCTTGGCCTCTTCCAGCACGGGCCCGCGGATGTCGTAAAGGACGTTCTCGAGCTTGCGTGATTGCCTCAGGTCCACTCGGACACGATCGCACACCCCGGCGAACACTCCGATTCGATATTCGTGGCAGGGTCGACGGATGGAATTGGTCGAGGCGGTACGCCAACGTCGGATGATTCGCACATATGATCCAACTCGTGTCATCCCGCGCGAGTCGCTGGAGGCGATGCTCAGCCTCGCCGTCAGGGCACCTTCGGCGGGCCACACCCAGGGGTGGCAGTTCCTCGTCCTGGATGACATAACGTCGCGGACGGCGTTCTGGGACGCGACGTCGGACGGCGCGGCCGATTCGTGGCTGGCCAGGCTGCAAACCGCACCCGCCTTGGTGATCGTTTTTTCCGACAAGCACGCCTATCTCGACCGGTACGCCGAGCCCGACAAGGGCTGGTCGGACCGGGCCGAGTCGCACTGGCCCGTCCCCTACTGGGATATCGACGCCGGCATGGCCGCCATGATCCTGCTGCTGGCCGCGGTTGATGCCGGGTTGGGGGCGTGCTTCTTCGGGGTGCCCGGCGATAGATGGGACGCCCTGCGCACGGCCTTCGCGGTGCCGGCTGGGCTGCGTCCGGTGGGCGTGGTGAGCATGGGCTACCCGGCTGCCGACGTCCGCTCGCCATCACTACGGCGGGGTCGGCGCCCAGTCGACGAGGTCGTCAGCTACGGCTCGTTCGGGCCGGCCTGATCATCGCCAGCCGGGTGCGCCCGCTGGGCAGCGAGTTGCGGCGCCATTACGGCGACAAGCCGCTCGAGGTCGTCGACTGAGGCAAACTCGACGATGATCTTTCCCTTGCGCCGGCCGAGTTCGACCCGGACCCGGGTGTCGAACGCGTCGCAGAGCCGTTCGGCCAGTTCGGTGATGCCCGGTGCGGTGATCCGCGACGGTGCCCGCCTGGTGTGCTTCTTGTCGCCGTGTCCACTGACGCTCAGCGCGACCAGTTCTTCGGTGGCACGCACCGACAGCCCTTCAGCCACGATCCGGGCCGCCATGTCGTCCTGCAGGTCCTTGTCGTCCAAGCCGAGCAGGGCGCGGGCGTGGCCTGCCGACAGCACACCCGCCGCAACCCGCCGCTGGACCGGGATCGAGAGGTTCAGCAGCCGGATGGTGTTGCTGACCTGCGGCCGGCTGCGGCCGATGCGCTGGGCCAGTTCGTCGTGGGTGGTGCCGAATTCCTCGAGCAGTTGCTGGTAGGCGGCCGCCTCTTCCAGTGGGTTTAGCTGGGCGCGGTGGATGTTCTCCAACAATGCGTCGCGCAGCATCGCGTCGTCGGCGGTGGAGCGAATGATCGCTGGAACAGTCTCCAGCCCAGCGGCGGCAGCGGCGCGCAGGCGTCGCTCCCCCATGACGAGCTCATAGCCGCCTGCCTCGTCGGCACGCACCACGACTGGCTGCAGGACCCCGAACTCGCGCACCGAGTGAGCCAGCTCAGCCAGGGCGTCCTCGTCAAATACCTGACGTGGCTGCTTGGCGTTGGCGTGCACGCTGTCGATCGGCAACTCTGCGTAGGTCGCGCCAGGAACGGGCAGCGGGCCACCAGTGGACTTGTCAGTGGCGCCGCCGGCCCCCGGCCCGGCGGCGCGCTCACTGCTCCCGGCTGCGCCGAAGTAGACGTCGGCCGGGCCGCTGCGATGCGCCTGGTCTGGCTCCGGGGCCGAGGGGATGAGGGCGCCCAGCCCGCGGCCTAGGCCGCCGCGTCGATTCTTGCCGCCGCTGCGCCCGGGGGTTCGCTCGCTCACGTGCTCGACTCCTTCTGCTCCTGCGCGCGCACCGGGGCGGCGCCTCGCTCGGCGATCTCGTGAGCGGCCTCAAGGTAACCGACGGCACCGCGTGAACCTGGGTCGTAGGTCATCACGGTCTGGCCGAAGCCCGGAGCCTCGGATACCCGGACGTTGCGCGGGATCACCGGTGTCAGGACCAGTTCACCGAAGTACTTGCGCACCTCCTCGGCTACCTGGTCGGCGAGCCGGGTGCGGCTGTCATACATCGTCAGCAGCACGGTGGTCACGGCCAGATCCGGGTTCAGGTGAGCCCGCACCAGGTCGACCGTGTTCATCAGTTGAGCCAGGCCCTCAAGCGCGTAGTACTCGCACTGGATGGGGATGAGCACCTCGCGCGCCGCGACCAGCGCGTTCAGGGTGAGCAGGCCAAGCGAAGGTGGGCAGTCGATGAAAATGTAGTCATAGCTCGGCCCGTCGGCGAGCAGCGTGGCGAGCGCGCGTTGCAGGCGGTACTCCCGGGCCACCTGCGAGGTCAGTTCGATGTCCGCGCCGGCGAGGTCGAGGGTGGCCGGTACGCAGCGCAGGCTCTCGGCCAGCTCGACCGCTGTCGACACGCTGTCGATGGATTGACCGCCCAGCAGCACGTCGTAGCCCGAGGGCGTGCCGACCCCGTGCGCGACGCCGAGCGCGGTGCTCGCGTTGCCTTGGGGGTCCAGGTCGATCAGCAGTACACGCAGGCCGTGCAGGGCCATCGCAGCGGCGATATTTACCGCACTGGTGGTCTTGCCGACCCCCCCTTTCTGGTTCGCAACCGTAAGGACACGGGTCACTGAGGGCCTGGGCCATACCTCCTGGCGAACGTTTTGCACGTGTACAGCTTGGGCCGCCTCCCGCGCGATTGGGGTGTCGAACCCTGGTGTTTCACGTGAAACGTAGTCTGCCGACGTTTCACGTGACACCGGGGCCGGCTCTGTTTCACGTGAAACAGGGTCAGCTGAGGCCGCCTCGGCTGGAGCAGGTGACTCGGTCATCCGTGTCCCTTCATGCCTTGTCGGCCAGTGTGACGTCGTACTCGAACCACCGCGGTTGGCTGCTCGAGAACACCCACGCCACACTGGATGACGTCGATGTCGCGACCACCCAGGCTTTTCATGATCGACAAGTGCGCACGCACCTCCGTCGATGCTGAGGCACCTTTGAGGGCAAGCAGCGTTCCACCGGGTTGCAGCATGGGTAGGCACCATCTCACCAATCGGTCCAAAGGCGCTACTGCCCGAGCGGTAACCCACTCGACTGGTGCCACGGCGGTCAGGACAGCACGCTCCTCAGCCCGCCCGCGTATCACCGTGACGGCACCGGCGAGGCCCAACCGCTGCACGACCTCGTCGAGAAACACGGCTCGGCGCTGCAGTGGTTCGACCAGGTCGACACGCAGGTCCGCTCGCCTGATCGCGAGCACGACGCCAGGCAGGCCCGCTCCGCTACCAACATCAACCACGTGAGCATCCGGCGGCAACAACTCGGCGACCACGGCGCAGTTGAGCAGATGGCGATCCCACAACCGGGGGACTTCGCGAGGGCCGATCAGACCGCGCGTTATTGCATCACTCGCCAGCAGGCGGGTGAATTCGCGGGCCAGTTCCAGCCGGTCGCCGAAGACGACCGAGGCCTGCGCCGGCGGGTCGGGCACGACAGCGGGGCCGCTCATCAGCACCAGCCGTGCGGGCCCATCCTGCTCACGTGTCGGTGAGGATGACCACGCGGCGGTTGGGCTCCTCACCCTCGGACTCACTGTGCACGCCGTCGATGCCGGCGACCGCATCGTGCACGACCTTGCGCTCGAACGGGTTCATCGGCGTCAGTGGGGCAGCCTGGCCGGACTCCAGCACCCGCTTGGCGGTGTCGACGGCCAGGGTGGACAGCTCCACCCGCCGGGCCGCCCGGTGACCGCTGACGTCGAGCATCAAGCGGCTGCGGGTGCCCGTCTTCTGCTGGACAGCCAGCCGGGTCAGTTCCTGAAGCGCGTCCAGGGTCTCACCGTGATTGCCCACCAGCGGGGCGAGGTCGGTACCGACGATGGCCACGATCGCGCGATCGTTCTCGACGTCAAGATCGATGTCGCCGTCGTAGTCGGCGATGTCGAGCAACCGCTCGAGGTAGTCCGCCGCTATGTCGCCCTCCCGCACGAGCAGCGAATTCGGGCCGTCGGCTTCAATGGCGTCGGTTTCGGCATCGGTTGCGGCATCGTCTGCCACGACTTCGGTGTCACTCACGAATTGCCTTCTCTCGGGGATTGCGGGCGCCGTCTCGACGGCGAGGTCTCAGCGGCGCTTCTTGGCCTGGCTCGGGCGTTTGGCCGGCGGTCGATTACCACCGGGCCGCTGTGGGCGCTGGCCAGGGCGCGGCGTGCTGCGTGGCGGCGGGGCGACGATCGGTTCATCGGGCTCGGCGGTCTTCACCAGTGACGTCTTGCTCTTGTTCGGACGGGCGCCTGGCTTGGGGGCAAGGGTGCGGCCCAGCTCGCCGACGACGGCTGGCGTCTTGTCCTTGTCTGGATGCGGGTGGAACTTGTTGATGTAGAACTGCTGCCCCATCGTCCACGAGTTGCTGGTGAACCAGTACAGCAGCACACCGAGTGGGAAGAACAGGCCGGAACCCAACGTCATCACCGGGATCACGTAGAGCATCAGGTTCTGGATCATGGCCGCGGTGCCCTCGGGCACCACCGTCGCGCCGGCACGCACCAAGCGTTGGGTCAGGTAGGTGGCCGCGGCGCTGATCACCACCAGCGTGAGGATCACGATTCGGGTGTTGTTGATGTCGCCGCCGAGCAGGTCAACGATCTGGTGCTGGCTGTCGGTCAGTCGTCCCGCGAGGGGGGCGTGGAAAAGCTCCGCCTTCGCCGCACTGCAGGTGTCGTCGCGTTTGAACGTGTAGAGCTTGAGAATGTCGCTGCTCGAGGCCGAGTTGCACTTCGACACCGAATTCGAAAGGTGGCGCAGCACATGGTATAGACCAATGAAGATCGGGATCTGCAGGAACATCGGCAGGCACCCGGAGAGCGGGTTGAAGCCCTGCTCCTGCTGCATCTTCATCATCTGCCGCTGCATCTCGGCCTTGTCGTCCTTGTACTTCTTGCGCAGGGCCGCGATCTTCGGCTGCATCTCCTGCATGTGCCGCTGGTAGTGGACCTGCTTCAGGAACACCCGGAACAGCAGGATTCGGGCGGTGACGACGAGGAAGACGATCGACAGGGCCCAGTTCAGGCCGCTGTCCTTGTCGATGAACAGGCTGAACAGATCGTGCCAACGCAGCAGTACCCACGAGACCGCGATGTAGAGGAAGTCAAGCACTACGAGGCTCCTAGGCGGGCGCAATGGCTGGTCGGTGCGTGCTGGCTGCTACCAGTGTGCGCAACGATTGATGGCACGGGGTCGTGCCCCCCACGGTGAAGCGGGTGGCAGCGCAGCAGTCGCCGCAATGCTAACCATGACCCTCGGCCGAGACCGAAGCGCTCGATCGCCTGCTCGGCGTAAGCGCTGCAGGAGGGTGTGTACCGGCAGGTCGGCGGCCGGAGCGGGCTGAACGCGTCGCGATACAGGCCGATCAAGGCAATGACCCACCGTGTCGGGCGGCTCATCGCGATCGCGCCAGGCGAGTGAAGGCAGCGTCCAGGTCAGCACCTAACTCGGCCGAGCTGGCCTGATCGGCGCCGGGCAGGGCCCGCACCACGATCGCGCAGTGTTCGCCGAGTGTGTCCAGTCGGGCGGCGAGTTGAGCGCGAAGTCGCCGGCTGACCCGGTGGCGCACGACACTTGGGCCGACGGCCTTGCCGACGACAAGGCCCACGATGGGCTGGCCCCGGCCCGGCAATGTCCGCTGGTGCACGACGACATGCCCACGGCGCGCACGATCCCCTGATCGGACGACCACCGCGAAGTCGGTCGACCGCCGCATGCGGTGCTCGCGCGGCAGCATGGCTGGCCGACGACTCAGGCCGACAGTTCGCCGCGGCCCTTGCGACGGCGGGCCGAGAGGATGGCCCGCCCGGCGCGGGTACGCATCCGGAGGCGAAAGCCGTGGGTCTTGGCCCGTCGACGGTTGTTCGGCTGGAAGGTGCGCTTGGTCACGGTCGGACTCCATCGTCGATAGGTCGTTGGCCCACGTCAGGTGGCCGCGCGGGTGCGGCCTGCAGCCTGAGGTAGCGCCGATGAGGCCGGACAGTCGTCTGATCTCACGGGCTCGTCCACGTTACGGAGCACAGCCCGTCCGGGTCAAACCCGGGTAGGGCGAAGGCGACATAATAGACAACCTCAATTCGAGAACCGCCACGACACGCCGATAGCTCTTGTCGTGCTCAGAGAGACGCTGTTAGCTTCGCGCACACCGAGTCACCTCTATGGTTCGTGGCACATAAGCCTTCGGAACGAGGGCACGGGATGCGTTCTATACACAGCCTGTGGATAACTCTGTGGATTTCGCGCCGCTTCCAGGTCGTGAGAGGGTCAGGGACCAGCAGCACCCAGTAGTTCGCAGTGATTACGCACACCTGGAGTGGACCCGAACCGTGGACGACAGCACCGAACTCGTCGACGTGTGGAGCAGGGTTCAGAAGCGACTGGACGGCGACGGCACCATTCGTCCACAGCACAAAGCCTGGATCGGCCTGACCCGACCGCTCGGTCTGGTCGAAGACACCGCGCTGCTCTCGGCACCGAACGAGTTCACCAAGGACTACCTGGAGAATCGGCTGCGGCTGCAGATCGCTGCGGCCCTCAGTGAAGAGCTCGGTCGCGACATTCGGGTCGCCGTCACTGTGCAGAACGCCGACGAGCGGGCCGAGGCAGCGAGCAACGCCGACGTGTACGCGATCCCTGACGATGAGGAGTGGGAAGCCCCACGGCCGGCGCAGCAACCGGGCGGCTACGCCGGCCGCGGGGCGAGCGTGTTCAACGATCGCGATGCGCGCTTGAACCCGAAGTACACCTTCGACACCTTCGTCATCGGCTCGAGCAACCGGTTCACCCACGCGGCCGCCGTAGCCGTCGCCGAAGCGCCGGCCAAGGCTTACAACCCGCTGTTCATCTACGGCGACTCAGGTCTGGGTAAGACTCACCTGCTGCACGCGATCGGGCACTACGCCCAGCGTCTGCTGCCCGGGTTACGCACCCGCTATGTGTCCAGTGAAGAGTTCACCAACGACTTCATCAACTCAGTGCGCGACGACAAGATGCAGGCTTTCCAGAGCCGTTACCGCTCAGTGGATCTGCTGCTCATCGATGACATCCAGTTCTTGGAGCGCGCTGAGCGCACCCAGGAGGAGTTCTTCCACACCTTCAACACCCTGCACAACGCGAACAAGCAGATCGTGATCAGCTCCGACA
>JBDTXT010000052.1:0-10707 GCA_040006035.1 Pseudonocardiales bacterium
GCGGCAGGCCGATGGCGACGAACTCGGCCTCCTTGATCATCTGCGCCCACATCGACGGCGCGCCACCCGCGCTGTGCGATGCGGCGATCGTCGTCGAGACCGACATCAACACGCCGAAGCCGAGCAGCCCCACACCGGCGAGCAGCAGCAACTGCACGGACGCGTATGGGCGATCGACGAACCGGGTACCTTCGCGCTCGGGCAGCACTCGCGCCCGCAATCTATCGATGAGACCGGCGTTTGCTCCCACGGCGGTCATGGCCTACCCAGGGCGCGCGCGGCCGCCTCGAAGGCCGCTCCGCGCGCCGCGTAGCCGCTGAACATGTCATAGGACGCCGCGGCGGGTGCGAGCAGCACAACGTCGCCCGGACGTGCCAGTCCGGCCGCGGTGCGTACCACCTCGGTCATTGCACCATCGTCGGTGCTGGACACGTCGATCACCGGCACATCGGGCGCGTGTCGCCGCAATGCCGCGGCCAGGACTGCGCGGTCGGTGCCCAGCAACACCACGCCGACCAGCCGATCCGCGACCGCCGCGATCAGTTCCTCTACTGGCGCATCCTTGAGCTGACCGCCCGCGATCCACACCACGCGCTCGAAGGCGGTGAGCGATGCCAGCGCCGCGTGCGGGTTCGTGGCCTTGCTGTCATCGACGTAACCGACGCCGTCGCGCTCGAACAGGAACTGGTTGCGGTGCGGGTCGGGCACGAACGAACGCAGCCCGGCTGCGACGTGTTCCGCGCGCACGCCGTAGGACCGGGCCAGAGCCGCGGCGGCCAGCGCGTTGGCCACATTGTGCGTCCCGGCCGGGCGGATCTCGCTGGCGACGACCAGCTCGACAGGTGTGTCGGCAAAGGCGTTGTCGACCAGGATCCCTGCGCTGAGGCCCAGCTGCCCGGGGGCGGGCTCACTGAGTGTGTAGCCGACCTGGGTGGGCGCGGCCGAGGATGCGAGCAGGTCCGCCACGATCGGGTCATCGGCATTGCCGATGGCGACCGGCCCGGCCCACACCCGCGTCTTCGTCTCGGTATAGCCCTGCATCGTGCCGTGCCAGTCCAGGTGGTCGGGTGCGAGATTCAGCAGCGCGCCGGCCCGCGGCGTCACAGTCGAGGACCAGTACAACTGAAAGCTCGAGCACTCCACGGCCAGCACGTCGTAGGGCTCGTACGCGGTCACCGCGTCGACGACCGACACGCCCACGTTGCCGACGGCGAGTGCCTTGCGTCCCGACGCGCGAAGGATGGACTCGAGCATCCGGACGCTGGTCGTCTTGCCGTTGGTGCCGGTCACGGCCAACCACGGTGCGGCGGCGGCACCGCGCAGCCGCCAGGCGAACTCGAGCTCGCCGATCACCTCGAGGCCGCGCGAGAATGCATCGGCGAACAGCGGGTGATCAGGTCGCCAACCCGGCGAGGTCACAACCTGATCGACGCCGTCCGGAACCCCGTCTGGTGAACCGACGAACCGCGCGCCGGCGCGCACGAGGTCGGCGACACCGCCGCAGGATTCGACGCGGTCGGTGACGAGAACTGTTACCCCGCGGGCAAGCAGCGCCTTCGCCATCGACTGCCCGGCCAGGGCCGCGCCGCAGACCAGCACCGTCGCCCCGGCGCCGAGCGGCACCTCAGTCGTCGCGGCACTAACCATTACCGATGAAGTCCGCGTAGAACAAGCCCACCCCGAACGCGACCGCGATGCCCGCGACTATCCAGAATCGGACGATAATCGTGATTTCTTCCCAGCCGGCCATTTCGAAATGGTGGTGCAGCGGTGCCATCCGGAATATGCGTTTACCGCGGCCGGTGCGCATTCGGGTGAACTTGAACCAGCCGGCCTGCATGATGCTCGAGAGCGTCACCGCTGCGAACAGGCCACCGAGTACCACCAGCAACAGTTCAGTGCGGGTCAGGATGGCCAGCCCGGCCATGAGTCCGCCGAGGGACATCGAGCCGGTGTCGCCCATGAAGATCTGCGCCGGCGAGGCGTTCCACCACAAGAAGCCGAAGCACGCTGCCATGGCCGCGGCCGCGACCAGCGCGACGTCGAGAGGGTCGCGTACCTGGTAACAGCCCAGGACGGGGTCGCCGCCGCACGTGTTGCGGAACTGCAGGAACGAGATGAGCGTGAACGCGCCGAAGACCATCGCGGAGGCGCCGGCGGCGAGCCCGTCGAGGCCGTCGGCGAGGTTCACCGCGTTGGACGTCGCCGCGATGATCAAGTAGGACAGCACGACGAAGCCGATTACGCCGACGCCGATCTGGCTGATGTCGCGCACGTAGGACAGATGCGTAGAGGCCGGCGTGAGGTCGAGATCGTTCTTGAACTGCATGGCCAGCAGGGCAAAGCTCACGCCGACGATGAGTTGCCCGCCGAACTTGGCCCGGGCCCGCAGGCCGAGGCTGCGCTGGCGGCGCAGCTTGATCAGGTCGTCGAGGAAGCCGACCAGGCCGAGGCCGGTCAGGAGGAAGAGCAGGAGCAGCCCGGACGCGTTCGGCCCTCCTCCTCCGCGGACGGCGATGATGATGTGCGCGACCGTGTAGCCGAGCACGGTCGAGCCGATGATCGCGACGCCGCCCATCGTCGGCGTCCCGCGCTTGATGAGGTGCGTGTGCGGCCCGTCGCTGCGGATCTCCTGCCCGAAGCCACGGCGCCGGAAGTACGCCACGACCATCGGTGTGCCGAGGATCGAGGCCAGCAGCGAGACGACAGCGGCGAGCAGGATTGTCTTCACGCCGCGGTCCCTCCTGTGCGGTCCGGGTCAGCGTTCGGCTCGCTGCCTGCGAAAGAATCTTCGGCGATGGCCAGGGCCACCCGTTCTAGGCTCGCCGAGCGAGAGGCCTTGACCAGGACCACATCGCCCGGTCGCAACTCGTCGCGCAACACGGCTATCGCGGCACCGGCGTCGGGCACCCAGCTGGCTTGCTCGTCCCCCGAGCCTTCCAGAGCGGCGCCCCGCTGGATGGGGCGGGCCTGCTCCCCCACGGCAATGACCCGTGATACACCGGCGTGCACGGCCTGCCGGCCCAGTTCATCGTGTTGCGCCGGGCCGTCGGCACCCAGTTCGGCCATCGGTCCGAGCACCGCGAAGGAACGGCCCCCCTGCGCCGCGCGTGGCCCGGCGACGGAGGTGAGCGCGGCCAGGGCCGCCCGCATCGACTCGGGGTTGGCGTTGTAGGCGTCGTTGATCACCAGCACGCCATCGGCCCGCTCGCTCAGCTCCATTCGCCAGCGCGACGCCGGGACGACCCGGTCCAATGCCGCACCGATCGCCGCCACGCTCATGCCGCACTCCAGCGCAACTGCAGCGGCAGCGAGCGCGTTGCCCACATGATGCGCGCCGACGAGCTTGAGTTGGACCGGTGCCGTGTCGCCGGCAGCGCGCAGGACGAAGCCGGGCCGCCCGAGATCGTCCAGCGTGACCTCGGCCGCGTGCACGTCTGCGGCGGCAGCCAGGCCGACGGTGACGATCCGGGCCGCCGTGCGGCTCGCCATCGACAGCACCAGTGGGTCGTCGGCATTGAGGACGGCGATGCCGCCGGCCTCGGCCGACGGCAGCGCTTCGACCAACTCGCCCTTGGCTGTCGCGATCGCGGCCTGGCTGCCGAACTCACCTAGGTGCGCAGTGCCGACGTTGAGCACCACGCCGATGCGTGGCGGCGCGATCTCAGCCAGGAACGCGATGTGGCCGATTCCCCGCGCACTCGTCTCGAGCACCAGGAACCTGGTGTCCTCGTCGGCGAGCAGCACTGTGTACGGGTGACCCAGTTCGTTGTTGAACGACCCCGGCGGCGCGACCGTGGGGCCCAGCAGATCGAGCAGTTGGGCGAGGATGTCCTTGGTCGACGTTTTCCCCGACGATCCGGTGACCGCCACCACCGTGGTGTCGGTCAGCCGCCGCGCCACCGCCCGCGCCAATGCGGCCAGCGCGGCGAAGCCATCACCCACCTCGATACTCGGACTGTCTACCGGTCGGGTGACCAGAGCCGCCGCCGCGCCCTGCCCGATCGCCGCCCGCACGAAGTCGTGCCCGTCGACGTGCTCGCCCGGAAAGGCAAGGAAGAGACCGCCGGCTCGTACTTTGCGCGAGTCGAACTCAACCGGCCCGGTGACGACCGCGCCCGGATCGGCATGGCGCAGTTGACCGTCGACGATGCCCGCGATCTCGCCCAGCGTCAGATGGATCATGAGAGGGCTCGCCTCAAGACTGTGCGGTCGTCGAAGGGGTGGGTCACGCCCGCGATCTCCTGCCCGGGTTCGTGACCCTTGCCGGCGACCAGGACGGTGTCGGCTGCGGCGGCCCGCTCCACCGCGGCCGCGATCGCCTTGGCCCGGTCCCCCACCTCGAGCAGTTCGCCACGTTCGGCCGCCGGGACGGCCAGCGCGCCGTCGAGCATCGCCTGGCGGATGGCGGCGGGGTCCTCCGAGCGCGGGTTGTCATCGGTGACGATCAGCAGGTCGGCACCGCGGGCCGCTATCTCGCCCATCATCGCCCGCTTGCCGCGGTCGCGATCACCGCCGCAGCCGAGCACGATGATCAGCCGCCCCCGCGTCAGTGGCCGCAGCGTGCGCAGCGCGCCCTCGACGGCGGCCGGCTTGTGGCTGTAGTCGACGACGGCGAGAAAGGGCTGGCCCGCGTCGATCCGCTCCATCCGGCCCGGGACCGACGCGACGGCTATGACCGGGGCGGCGATCTCGGGCGCTACGCCGATCTCGGCCAGAATCGCCAGCGCCAGTAAGGCATTCGCGACGTTGTAGCCGCCCGGCAGAGAGCAGCCCGTCGCGATCTCGATGCCGGGGCCTAGCGCGCGGTAGGTCGTCCCGCCGTCAGCGGTGACTGCGATGTCACGTGCCTGCCAGATCGCCGAGCCGTCACCACTCGTGTTCACCGTGACCGCGTCCGGCCCGGCAATCGCGGCCATCCGACGGCCCCATTCGTCGTCGGTCACGATCACTGCCGAGCGCGCCCGTCCGTCGAACAGGCGCGCCTTGGCCGCGAAGTAATCGGCCATGTCAGCGTGAAAATCGAGGTGGTCCTGCGAAAGGTTGGTGAACGCGCCCAGGGCGAACTCGATCCCCTCGGCCCGTCCCATCGCCAGTGCGTGACTGGACACCTCAGCCGCGACCACGGTGGCGCCGCACTCACGCATCACAGCGAGCAGGGCCTGGATGTCCGGAGCCTCCGGCGTCGTGAAGCCGGTCTTGACGACCTCGTCGCCGATGAGAGTGGCGATCGTCCCGATGAGTCCGGACGGCCGCCCGGCAGCCTGCAGGCCGGCCCGGACCAAAAACGTCGTGGTGGTCTTCCCGCTGGTCCCGGTGACGCCGAGCACGGGCAACTCGTGGCTCGGCCGGCCATAGATTTCGGCCGCCACCGGGCCGAGTACCCCCCGAACGTCATCGACCAGCAGCATCGGCACGCCCGCCGGCACACGCGCGCGCCCGGCCGTGTCGGTCAGCACAGCGAGCGCACCGGCCGCGACCGCAGCTGCGGCGTACTGCGCGCCGTGCGCGCTCTGGCCGGGCACTCCGGCGAACAGGTCGCCTGCCCGCACCTGGCCGCTGCTCGCGGTGATACCGCTGATCGAGACGTCGCCGCCGATCAGCGAGCCGTCGCACAACGCGGCTAGCTGGCGCAGCGCAACCGGCGCGACACTCTTCGGCCGCGGTAGTGCGACCGGTCGGTTTTCAGCAGGAATCGCGGCAGGTGGCACGTCAGCAGACGGTACTTGGTGCCGAGAGCCGGGTGGCCGCGTCGCATATCAACAGCGGCACGTGCTTGGACAGTGAGCCGGTCGGCGCAATGTGCGCGTGCTGCAGTTCATAGCTTGCGATCTCCTTGAAGACCGGGGCCGCGACGTCGCCGCCCTCGAGCCCGTGCGCCGGATTGTCGACCATGATCGCGACGACGAACTGCGGATTGTCGGCCGGCACCATGCCGGCGAAGGTGTCCCAGTTCATCGTGTCCGAGTACGCGCCGCCGTGCGCGGGATCAGGCTGCTGCGCGGTGCCGGTCTTGCCGGCGACGCGATAGCCGGGTATCGCCGCCTTGACGCCGGTGCCCCCGGGTTGCGTCACCGACTCGAGCATGGTGCGCACCGTGTGGGCCGTCTGCGGCGTGACAACCGTGGTGGCGATCGGTTGCCGGGTCACCTTGACCGAGCCGTCCGACGCGGTCACCGACTGCACGATCCGGGGCGGGATGCGGACGCCGTCATTGGCGATCGCCTGATAGATCGAGGCGAGCTGCAGCACCGTCATGCTCTGGCCCTGCCCGAATGGCAGGTTGGCGAACGTCGAGGCCGACCACTGATCCATCGGCGGCAGGTGTCCGCTGCTCTCGGCCGGCAACTCGATACCGGTCCTCTCGCCGACGCCGAAGCGCTTCTCGACGGCGTACCACCGCTTCGGGCCCAGCCGCTGGGCGATCTTCAGGGTGCCGACGTTCGATGACTGCGCTATCACCCCCGTCGCGGTGAACCGCTGCTCCGGGTGCCACCAGGCATCGCTGACCTGCACCCCGCCCATGAAGATGTGGTCGGGCACGCTGAGGACGCTCTTGGTAGTGATCACCCCGGCCTCGATCGCGGCGGAGAAGGTGAGCGCCTTCTGCACCGAGCCCGGTTCGAAGGCTGACATCACCGGCGGGTTGATGGGCACGTCGGGCTGGATCGTGTTCGGATTGGTCGAGTCGAACGTCCCCGATGAGGCGAGGGTGAGCACCTGGCCGGTCCGCGCGTCGAGGATCGCCATCTCCGCGCTGCGTGCCCCCGAGGCCAGCACGGCGGCATCGAGGTAGCGCTGCGCGGTGTATTGCAGGTTCTGGTCGATGGTGAGCCGGACGGTGCCACCATTGCGCGGCGGGTTGCGGACCGTGCGACTGCTCGGATTGACATTGCCCAGGTTGTCGACGGCGTAGGTCAGATTGCCGTCCGAGCCGGCCAGCACCTTGTTGAACTGGTCCTCGATCCCGGCGGCGCCGGTGCCGTCGGAATGGACCGTGCCGATGACATTTGCCGCCGTGGTCCGCCCCGGGTACTGGCGCTGCGTGGTGGCCTGGGTGTAGATCCCTTCCAAGCGGAGATCCTCGACCCGCTTGGCGTCGACCGGCGAGAGTGCCTTGGCCAGCACCGCGTACTGACCCGGCTTGGCTAGCACCTTCACGATCTGCGCCGCGCTCAGGCTAAGCAGCGGAGCAAGGCGCGCCGCGTACGCCGCACGCTGGGTGGCTGGGATCCGCTTCGGGTCGACGGTGATGTCCTGAGCCTGGGACGTGTAGGCCAGGGGCGTGCCGTCGCGGTCCACGATCTGGCCGCGCAGCGCGTGCAGCGTCACCGTGTCGACACGCTGCGCGGTGGCGGCGCTGGCGTAGTTGCCCTGATCGAGGCCCTGCAGTTGGACCAGCCGGCCGCCGATGATGAGCAACAACGTGCACACGGCGGCGAAGCCATAGCGCAGTCGGGGGTGCAGCGTCCCCAACCGCAGGGGGCGCCGCTTGCGCCGCCGGGCCATCGCACGGCGCTTGGGCGCGGCTCGCTTCGGTGCGGGTCGCTTCGGCGCGGGTCGCTTGGCCGCCGGCCGCTTCGGCGCCGAGCGCGGCGGTGCAGGTCGCCCCGGCATGGCCGGCCGCGGCGCGGCTGATCTGGGTGTGGCCGATCTGGGCGCGGCTGGACGTGGCTGGCCGGATGCCGGGCGCCGCGGCGCTCCACGTGGCTGCGGCCCTGGGCGACGCTCGGTCATCGGGTGCCTCCCGGCAGCGTCGTCGTTGGCGTTGGCGTCGCAGTCGGCGTCTTCGGCTTGGCCTTGGCCGTCGTCCCGGCGTGGGGTTTGGTCTTCGGCTGCGGCTTGGTCGTGGCGTGCGTCGCCTGCTTCACCACGGGCGCAGCCGGGGGCGGCGCCGCGGTCGCGGGCGCCGGGCTGCCCAGCAGGACGACCCTGCCGTTGGCGCTGATCTTGAGAAACGCGGGCGCCCCGGCCGGCACCATGCCGAGCGCGGCGGCCGCCTGACCGAGCGAGCCCGGTGCCGCGCTGGCCGCGACCTGGTTGCGGACCTGCTCCACCCGCGCCGCGACGTCGGAGTCCTGGCCGGCGATCTTGTGACGGGCCAGCTCGTTCGCGGCGCAGGCGGTGTTCAGCGCCAGCAGCGCGCACATCCCGCCGAGCACCAGCCCACCGACGAGCAGGGCGAAGGGCACCCGGGGCGCGTGCTTCGGCTGGTGGCCGCCCGAGGCGCGGCGCGGCCGTATGGGAGTTGCCCGACCCGCGGTCTTGGTCTTCGTCATGCCGACTCCCGGATTCTCTCTGCTGCTCGCATCCGGGCCGACGCGGCTCGCGGGTTGTCCTCGATCTCGGCGTCAGAGGCGGGTTCGCCGCCGCGGCCGAGCAGCCGCAGTTGGGGTCCGCGATCGGCCAGGGGCACCGGCAGACCCGGCGGTGTGGTGTCCTTGGCCAGCGCAGCCAGGCTCTGCTTGACGATCCGGTCCTCGAGCGACTGGTAGGACAACACGACGATGCGCCCACCGACGTGCAAGGCGGCCAACGCGGCGGGGACGGCGGCACGCAGCGAGTCCAGCTCGCCATTGACCTCGATGCGCAGCGCTTGGAAGGTGCGCTTGGCCGGATGTCCGCCGTGGCGCCTGGTGGCAGCAGGGATAGCGGCGCGGACGAGTTCGGCCAGCTCGGTCGTGGAGGTGAGCGGGGCCAGCCGGCGGGCGCGGGCGATGGCCTGTGCCACCCGCAGGGCGAAGCGCTCCTCGCCGTACTCGCGCAATATCCGCGCCAACTGGGCCACCGGGTAGCTGTTGACGACATCCGCGGCGGTGAGCTCCCCGCCGGGATCCATCCGCATGTCCAGTGGCGCGTCCCTGGCGTAGGCGAATCCCCGCTCGGCGACATCGAGTTGCATGGACGAGACGCCGAGATCGAACAACACGCCGTCGACGCCGGGCAGTCCGAGTTGCTCGAGCACCTCCGGCATCGCGTTGTAGACGGCATGCACCAGGCGTGTGCGTGGGGCGAAGCGGGCGAGCCGTTCGCCGCTGCGTGCCAGCGCAGTCGGATCGCGGTCCAGCCCAACGAGGGTCAGCTGCGGGTGTGCCTCCAGCAGCGCCTCGGCGTGCCCGCCCAGTCCCAGCGTTGCATCGACCACGACGGATGGACGTTGCGCCAGCGCCGGGGCCAGCACCGCGAGTACGCGATCCAACAGCACAGGCACGTGCTCAGCGCTCGCCGGGCTGGCCGGCGTCTCGTCCCGTGCGTCCATCGGCGCTGTCCTCGGTGTCGTGGCGGTGCGGTGAGCGGAGTCGGGGGTGGGTGCTGGCGGTATGGGTGGGGAACGGTGGGGAGGACGCTCGAACTGGTCCCCGCCCGTCCGGCCAGGCGCCGGGGAAGTGGCGCCAGGAGGGGACGGGAGGAGGCCGGAGCGAACGTCGCGACGCTAGGGAACGCCGGGCAACACCTCCTCGGCGATGTCGGCGAAGGCCTGCTCCGTGCCGTCGAGGTAGGCCTGCCAGGCGGCGGCGTCCCACACCTCGATGCGGGTGTTCGCGCCGATCACTGCGCAGTCCTTGGTCAGGCCCGCGTACACCCGCAGCGGCGCGGGAACGGTGATTCGGCCCTGGCCGTCAGGGGTCTCGTGCGACGCGCTCGCGAACAGCACGCGCCCGTAGTCGCGCACCCGCCGGTCGGTGACCGGAGCCTTGCGCAGCGCCTCGGTGAACCGTTCGAACTCGGCGATGCCGAAGATGAACAGGCACCGGTCCTGCCCCTTGCAGATCACCAGCCCGCCCTCGAGCTCGGGTCGGAACCTGGCGGGCAGAGCCAGTCGACCCTTGTCGTCCAGGCGCGGGGTGTGGGTGCCGAGAAACATCTCGCACCGCCCTCCGGCCGGACTCGCTGAGGGACGTTCCCCCACCGCGCCCCACCGTACCCCACTTCATCCCACCGTCAACGATGTTCGGGGTCTGTCGGGCGAGATAACTCCGCCCGTCGAGTTGAAATCGGGTCGATACCCACCATCCCGCCTCGTCAGCGATACTCGACGCTGACGATTCACGGACGCGGGCAACGACGCCCGAACACACAAGGTGAGGACTGCACTGGTGGACGACCTCGATCGCGACCCCCGGGTTGCCGGCGCGCACGCCGACCCCGCGTACGGCAACGGCACCGAAACCGTCTCGGTGCGCGCCGCCGGCGCGCGCATCGGCGCCAACATCGAGCAGGTGATCGAGGGCAAACACAATGCTGTGCGCCTGGGATTAACCGTCCTGCTCGCCGAGGGGCATTTGCTTATCGAGGACGTGCCCGGCGTCGGCAAGACGAAATTCGCCAAGGCGCTGGCGCGCTCGATCGACTGCTCGGTGCGGCGGGTTCAGTTCACCCCGGACCTGCTGCCCAGCGACATCACCGGCGTCAGCGTCTACAACACCGAGGAGCGTGACTTCGAGTTCAAGCCCGGGCCGGTGTTCGCGAACATCGTCGTCGGTGACGAGATCAACCGCGCATCGCCCAAGACTCAGGCCGCCCTGCTCGAGTGCATGGAGGAGCGCCAGGTCACCGTCGACGGCGTGACCAACTTCCTCGAGGCGCCGTTCATGGTGCTGGCCACGCAGAACCCGATCGACATGGAAGGCACCTATCCGCTGCCCGAAGCGCAGCGTGACCGGTTCACCGCCCGCATCTCGATGGGCTACCCCGACCGCAAGTCAG